>JAQBNX010000654.1 GCA_028288385.1 Spirosoma sp. | reverse complement strand
GACGTGCAGGACTTGAAATGGATCAACCTTATGAACGCCTATAGTTGCACCGAGTGTGGGCGTTGTACGGCGGCCTGCCCTGCCAACATTACGGGCAAAAAGCTGTCTCCCCGTAAGATTATGATGGACACCCGCGACCGGCTCGAAGAGATTCAGCGTGGCTGGCAGACAAACGGTGCCGACTACCGTGATGACAAATCGCTGCTCAACGATTACATTACGGCTGAAGAACTCAATGCCTGCACCACCTGTCAAGCTTGTGTCAAGGCCTGTCCGGTGAACAATAACCCACTGTACATTATACTGAAATTGCGCCGATATCGCGTCATGGAAGAATCTCAGGCCCCGGCTTCCTGGAACGCCATGTTCAGCAATATTGAGAACAATATGGCCCCCTGGAAATTCTCGCCTAGCGACCGCTTCAACTGGGCCGATCAGGTAAATGACCCGGTTGGCAGTAAATAGGATGGTTTGAAAAAGCCAGTGCAGGATCGTACTTTTCGCTCCTGATTGATTATTATCTATGACTGTTATCTTAATAAAAGTCCTGATTGCTATTAGTGGTACACTGGCGTTTGTAGTTGGCCTGCGTTTCAGAAATACGGTCATGGCGTTATCGGAGCCGAAGGCCAACCGGCTCTTGTCAATAGCCTTCGTTTTGTGTCGTCTCGTGCCGTTTGTGGTTGTTTACTTGCTGATGGGATTAGAGCCTCATTCAGATGTGCCGATATTTTACGAATCGGCCAGTCATGCGCTCCGGGGTGAGGTAGTATACCGTGATTTCTGGTCGCCTTACAGCCCCTTATTTGCCTATATCACGGCCTTGCCGCTTTTGGTCTGGCATAGCGCGAAAAGCATTGTGTTGCTCATGATTATAGTGGAGGGGCTGGCGTGGTGGTTCACGTACCGTTTTTACCGCCCCCGCCAGGGCGAGGTCGCTCAACTGTGGGCATTACTTTATCTGCTGTTGCCTGGCCCGTTTGTATTTTGCATACTGGGTGGCCAGGAAGATGTCTGGATGTGGGTATTTGGTGCTGCAAGTTTGTGGCTGTGGGCCGCTGGCGCCAGTGCATTTCGGTTGGGTCTCTTAATGGCAGCCATGTTGATCGTGACTAAGGCTTTAGCCGTATTAATTGCGATAGCCTTGTTTTTCTGGGTTCGTCGACCGGTGCAATACGTAGCAGGTCTAGCAGTAGTGGGTTTACCTTCCCTAGTGCTTCTTTACATGCTTACTGGCGAAGGTATGCTGACACCCCTGATGTTTGCCAGTATGCCGTTTGCTCCCAACCTGCCCACCGTGTTGGCTCCACTCATCGGTGACTTTACGCCCTATGCAGGCTTGCTGAGCACGGCTGGCCTCATTGTGGTAGTTGTTTTGTCGGCCTGGGGTGGTTGGCAACTGCGTCTTAGCCACGTACCCTATGAACGAGCTTTACCCATATTATGGGTTTTGTGCTTCGGCTTTATGATGTTCATCCATAAGAGCTCTTTTGGAAATTACCTGTTCATTTATGCCTTACCACTGATGGTTATCATCCCTGACTGGAAAAATACCCGACTGATAGTAGTGCTTTTAGTGTTAAACAGCCTGGCTGCTGTGCACCCTTCGTTGTGGTGGCAGATGGGTGCGCCTATCTATTCAGACCCATCCAGGCTTGGCCAAGGGCGCTATCTGGGCGAATACCTGATGGAGGTTGGTATCGTTGCCAGCGTCGGATATTTCGTTTGGCTGGCATACCGGCAGATAAAGCAAACAGCGCTACCTGTACACAAAGGGTTCGAACCTGAACCCGTTTCGCCCTGATAATAATGGAAGCAACACCTGCTAAAGTATATACCGTACCAACCATGGCCGGTATGGCCACGTCGGGCCAGCAACCCGAAATTCTGTTTTGGGTTGGCTGTGCCGGCTCATTCGATGATCGCTATAAGCGCGTAACCATTGCCTTCGTTCGAATTTTAAACCACGTGGGCATCAAATTTGCCGTGCTGGGGCCAGAAGAAGGCTGCACCGGCGACCCGGCACGCCGTGCCGGAAACGAGTTTCTGTTTCAGATGCAGGCCATGTCGAACATTCAGGTGATGAATGGTTACAACGTTAAAAAAATCGTGACGGCCTGTCCCCACTGTTTCAATACCATAAAAAACGAATACCCCGAACTGGGTGGCGATTATGAAGTGATACATCACTCCCAGTTTTTGCAGGGCCTGATTAACGAGGGACGTATTAAGGTCAAAGATGGTGAGTCATTCAAAGGACGTAAGATTACGTTTCACGACTCGTGTTACCTGGGCCGGGCAAACAAAATTTATGAAGCTCCACGTGAAGTGTTAGCCGTTTTAGATGCTGACTTGGTCGAGATGAAGCGCGTGAGGGCCAACGGGCTTTGTTGCGGGGCCGGAGGTGGTCAGTATTTCAAAGAACCGGAGCCAGGCAAAAAGGATGTTAATGTCGAGCGTGTTCAGGAAGCCTTACAGACTGGAGCCGACACCATTGCCGTTGCCTGTCCATTCTGTATGACCATGATGTCGGATGGGGTCAAGAACCAGAACCGGGAGGACTCCGTACGCGTTTACGACCTATCAGAACTAATAGCCCAGGGAGAAGGACTTTGATGAATGTGGCAAGCCACATTTGTTCCTTATAAAAATCAATAAAACCATGTGGATCGATTTTAACAAACTACCTGATGATGCCCGCGTTTGGGTGTACCAGGCAAATCGCCCGCTTTCCAACGGCGACGTAGCGGCCATTGGTCAGGCATTGCAACCGGCGCTTAGCCAGTGGGCTGCACACGGACAGTCGCTGCTGGCTTCGGCCCAGGTAATCGAAAACCGGTTCGTGGTCGTCGGTGTTGACGAGGGCTACAACTTGCCTAGCGGCTGCTCCATCGATTCGTCGGTACGGACGTTACGTCAGATAGGGGAGTCTCTTGGCATTGACTTCTTCGACCGCTCTGCGGCTATTCAGGCCGCAGATGGCTCGGTACAGACCATTGAGCTACCTGGTCTTAAAGCGGCCGTTTCCAGCGATAACGTAACGCCCACTACTATGGTGTTCAATACGCTGGTAAAAACAAAAGCCGAATTTCTGACAAACTGGCACCTGCGGGCTGGTGACTCATGGCTGAAGCGGTATTTTAAGTCTGAGGCAGTCTAAATCCCTATTTATAAAGGAGCCGGTCTATTCTTGCCCGCCATGGGTGATAGTAGACCGTCTTTAACATGCTCATCAGTCAAAACGTTCACTGCCAAAACGACAATCTGCCTCATTTAAAACCTTTCTTTTAAACAAAGGCTTGGTTTTTGTAGTCCACTAAAGGTGAATTTCTACGAATCAACGCTGGCTACTACGTTAATTCGTAGAAAGCTGCCGATGGTAAAAACGGCAAATACCTATTACTTTTATGGCGACCATACCCCAAGTTATGTCAGATACGCCAACTCGCGATGACCGGCCCGCCGGAGCGGACCAAATGCTGCCCATCGACGGGAACCCCGCCGAACAGCCTCAGGCCGATACGCCTGCCCGCGGTTATACCGATGAGCAGAAATATCGAATTTTTAACAAGGAGTTTATGCCCCACATTGACTCCATGTACAATTTTGCCTTTAGACTAACGACTGACGAGGACGATGCCAACGACCTCGTGCAGGATACGTATTTAAAGGCTTTTCGGTTTATTTCGTCATTTGAGCAAGGAACTAACGCAAAAGCATGGCTGTTTCGGATTCTGAAGAACAGCTTCATTAACGATTACCGGAAAAAAAGTAAAGAACCGGCAAAAGTCGATTACCAGGACGTTGAAACGACCTATAATTCGGAAGATGCCGAGACGGAGCATACCGTCGACCTGCGGGCGGAGTCAGTATCTGATCTGATCGGCGACGAAGTGGCAACTGCTCTCAACTCATTACCGGTAGATTTTAGAACGGTCATCATTCTCTGTGATATTGAAGGATTCACGTATGAGGAAATGGCTAAGATTCTGGACATTCCAATCGGTACCGTACGATCCCGATTGCACCGCGCCCGGAACCTTTTAAAAGAAAAATTGCGTGATTATGCATCGTCAATGGGATATAAAGAAGAAAGTGACGAATAAACCGAACTTTTCTATCACCTATATCGGTTGTGCTTGTAACTTAAGGGTATTATTATTCTTGGAATAAATACAACTTTTTCAATGCAAACGTCGTTGCCATCGTCATCGCCCGTTATTCCGCAATCTGCTACGAAAGAGCACTGCGACCATCAGGTGGACTGCCTAAAAATGATTCAGTTGATTCTGGATGGGGAAGCCACCGAACAACAAGTCGCTAAATTAAAGATCGACCTCGAGAGTTGTCAACCTTGTATCAAGATGTATCATCTTGAGCGAGAAGTAAAAGAGTTACTGGCGAAACGAATGGAGAAACGCTGTTGCCCGGATGAATTGGTAGCAACGATCAAATCCCGAATTCTGAGTTTTAGTTAACAGTATCTGTAATTGCCATTGGGGTAACCAAGGAACCGGCACCCGCCGACCCTTGGTTACCCCAATTACTTTATTGGCCTTTCATCTAACCTGAATCTCTTGTGGACGGTAAACTCATCATCTTTTCGGCTCCCTCAGGATCGGGCAAAACCACTATCGTTAAGCACTTACTGACCGAGAATAACAATCTTGGCTTTTCTATTTCGGCCTGCACGCGCGACCGTCGGGGACGTAGTGAACAACACGGCAAGGATTATTATTTTTTGACGCCCGAAGAGTTCAAACAGAAAATTGATAATAATGAGTTTGTCGAGTGGGAAGAGGTATATGTCGGCGCATTTTATGGCACACTCAAAGCCGAAATTCAGCGCCTGTGGGATAGTGGTAAACACGTCCTGTTTGATGTGGATGTGCAGGGCGGGCTTAAATTAAAAGAATATTACGGCGATAAGGCCTTAGCCGTTTTTGTGAAAGTTCCGGATGAGGAGACACTACGCCAGCGACTCATTGGACGCGGCTCCGAGACCGAAGAGAGCCTGTCCAAACGACTGTTCAAAGTGCATTTCGAGATGAGTTTTCAGGATCAGTTTGACGTAGTGCTCGTTAATGATGATTTGGAAAGGTCGCTGCAAAAAGCCCAGAACTTAGTCGACGAGTTTGTACAGGAGGGAATAGTACCAGCCAAAGCAACGGTGGTCTGAAATATGCTGGCCGTATAAACGTTTGTCGTTCAGGCCAATATCAAAGGCGAACATATATATTACAATGTAGTTTGAATGAAAATAGGTCTCTTTTTTGGTTCGTTCAACCCCATTCATGTGGGCCACCTGATTATTGCCAATACAATGGCCACATCGACCGATTTGGAGCAGGTGTGGTTTGTGGTATCGCCCCAGAATCCATTCAAGAAAACGAAAAGCCTGTTGCACGAATTCGACCGGTTCGATATGGTGGAGCGGGCCATTGCCGATAACAGCCGACTGAAAGCAACGAACATCGAGTTTTCGATGCCCAGGCCTAGTTACACCATTGATACGCTAACCCGGCTAAGTGAAAAATACCCGCAGCACAATCTACGTCTGATTATGGGCGAAGATAATCTGGCGCAATTTGCCAACTGGAAAAATCACGAGAAGATTCTTGAATACTACGGCCTGAACGTTTACCCCCGCCCCCGGTCCATCGAAAGTCCTTTCAAAGTACACCCAAACGTCCATCTGGTAGAAGCTCCGTTACTCGATATTTCGGCAACGTATATACGGGACTGTATCCGGTTAAACCGTTCCATACGTTACATGGTACCTGAACTGGTAGAGGAGATGATTGAGCGAAAGAAGTTTTACGTATAGCGTAGTCCGAACGGGCCTGAGAAGCGGTGTAACCCAAATAAATCATGGCGTTCCGTTCTGGAACGTAATCTCGGTGGCTAAACCAATAGCACTCATACGAATGGCGACAGAAGAGCCATTTGATTTTTCCGCCGGGCTTTCACAGTGGGGGCCCTTCTCCAAAAAGTAGATGTAATATTTCTGATTTCGATCGGCAATTTGATTGATATCGGGCCGGCCGAGGAGTTCACCAATCGTATTGGCAGAGTTACCTTTTAGGTGCTGAATTTCAGCCCGAAAAGCAGGCACAAGCGAAGCGCGAACGCCTTTGCAACCACCACGATCGCTCCGCCATTTTTTCAGGTCGAGTTTTCCGAACGTATCTGGTGCTGACTCACAGGCTCCCAGACACAAAATTAATGCTATTCCTAACAGGCCAAACTGTCTCAAACGGCGGCTGTCGCTCGTGTGCTGATTCATACGCCTATTGTTCATTGTATAGTACCTGCAGTAGTGTCTGACCCACCGCCTGAAGTGTACCCCGATCAATGTAGCGCATGTCGTCGGCAAGGGTATGGTGAGCCTCAAAGAAACCACCCGTCTGTGTATTTAGCTGGATAATGTCGATGGTTGGAATTTTAGCAATGGCGTTGGGGGCCACATGATCGTCCGTAATCTGTCCCCCGGGTGCATCAACGAAATACTGGCTATAGCCCAAACGGCTGGCCGTTTGCCAGATATTGTTAACAACCGTTGGAGCCATCTGCATTGAGTATCCTTCCTTGGGAAACGTCGCACCCGTAGCACCAACCATATCCAGCAACACACCAAAATAGGCTGAATAGCCCGGCTTGTGGAGGTTTTTAGCCCAGTAGCGTGAACCCAGACCGTAGCCTACGTAATCAATCGTGCCGCTTTCTTTTTCAAAATCCTTACTCGCTTTATCGCTGTCGCCCAGGTCCTCTACGTCAAAGCAAATAAAATCGACGCCAACGCCTGGCTTAGTTTTGGCCTGCTGAATGGCCCGGGCCAGTTCCAGCATAACGCCAACGCCACTGGCCCCATCATTGGCGGCTGGCACAGGCTTTGTTTTGTTAGCGGCAATGCTGTCGCTGTCTGCATTAGGACGCGAATCCCAGTGGGAAGAAATGAAAATTCGCTTCTTGGCCTGAGGGTTGATGCTGGCAATGATGTTACGGGCATTGATTTTCCGACCGTCCCAAATCGTAGCTACAAAATTTTGCTCCGTCACCTCACAGCCAAACTGCTTGAATTTAGCTACCAAGTAGTTGCCGGTTTGTATATGGGCAGGGGTGTTTGGTACGCGTGGTCCAAACTTCACCTGCCGGTCCACGTAAGCGTAGGCTGAGTCGGCGTTGAACGCGGGTGCCGACACCATCGGGGGCTGATCGGGGGCTTGTGTTGCATCGGTCTGCTTTGGTTTCTCTTGACAAGCCGCAACGGTCAACACAAAAGCCAAAAAGGGCAGCGTGGTTTTGATCATCAGTTGATTATTCTTCATACGCCCAGTCGATCTGGTGTTTCATGTCTTTGATAGCCAGTCCCTGCGCTTTGAAGTACGAACGAATCTGGTCGACTTTGTCGTATTGCCGTTGCTCTTTGTATTCCCGATATAAGGTCAGCAAACCCTCGAGCACGGGCTGGTTGTCGGAGCCTTCTTCGGTCAAACCAAGTACGTCCTGCAGGAACGTAATGAACGACGTCTTTAGCAGCGTAAACACATCATTGCCCAGCGCGGCTCCCTGAAGCTGACCCAGGTATAACATATTAACGTACTTTAACAAGGTGAATAACTGCGCAATGCCAACCGCGGTGTTTAGATCGTCGTTCATGGCCTCGTAAAACTGCTGCACGGCTTTGCGAATGTCTTCCTGCTTTATTTCGTCGGCCGATACGCTATCATCGGTCTGATACGACATCTGTTTAATAACCCGCAGCCCATTTGCCAGGCGTCTATAGCCTTTCTGAGCGGCTTTCAAGGCATCGTTGGAGAAATCGAGTGTACTGCGGTAGTGCGACTGAAGCATGAAAAACCGCACCGTCATGGGGCTATAGGCCTGTTCGAGCAGGTGATGACTGCCGGCAAACAGTTCAGATGGCAGGAACGAATTACCCAGCGACTTCGACATTTTCTGACCGTTAACCGTCAGCATGTTCGAGTGCATCCAGTAGCGAACGGGGTCGTGGCCGGTCAGCGCGTCTCCCTGCGCAATTTCGCATTCGTGATGAGGGAATTTCAGGTCCATGCCGCCCCCGTGAATGTCGAACTGTTTACCCAGGTATTTGGTACTCATGCAAGTGCATTCGAGGTGCCAGCCGGGAAAACCCGCCCCCCAGGGCGAATTCCACCGCATGAGGTGTTCAGGAGCAGCCCGCTTCCAGAGTGCAAAGTCGAGAGGACTTCGCTTTTCAGACTGTCCGTCGAGGTCGCGGGTTTCGTTCAGCAGGTCGTCCAGAATACGACCCGAAAGTTTGCCGTAGTTGCCGCCCTGTTTGTTATAGGCTTCGATATCGAAATAAACCGAGCCATTGGCTTCATAGGCTAATCCTTTTTCTAGCAGCACCTGCACGGCTTCAATCTGTTCGACCATGTGCCCGGTAGCGGTGGGTTCAATGCTGGGCGGAATAGCATTGAACTGTGCCATTACGGTATGAAAATCGTTGGTAAACCGCTGTACGATCTCCATGGGCTCAACTTTCTCCAGCTTGGCCATGCGTCCAATCTTATCCTCGCCCTCGTCGCCGTCGCCAACAAGGTGGCCAACATCGGTCAGGTTACGGACGTAGCGCACTTTGTAGCCAATAAACGTCAGATACCGGTAGAGCGTGTCGAACGTCAGAAAGGTGCGTACGTTGCCGAGGTGAACGTAGTTATACACTGTTGGCCCACAGACATACATGCCGACGTAAGGCGGGCTGAGCGGGTTGAACAGTTCTTTTTTTCGGGAAAGTGTGTTGTATAGTGTAAGCGGTTGTGTCATTGCAGGCGGCAAACGAAGCACCGGGGTGAATCAGCTTAAATTCGTCTTAATTATGGCTGCAAGTTACAGATTGTATGGCGGAAAACGGCGTCAATGAATCGGCAATCAGCCTTCGTAAACGTTCGTGACACCAGCACCCCAGTTAGTTTTGGCTATATTCGCACCCAATTTAGGTGACGTTCGAATGCAGGTAGTTGAAGTTGGCCAAAACGCCGGGTATC
>JAQBNX010000332.1 GCA_028288385.1 Spirosoma sp. | reverse complement strand
CCTACCTGTAGGGCACCCTGCATGGCAGGTCAAGGTAGGGTAGACCCCTACCTGTAGGGCACCCTTCATGGCAGGTCAAGGTAGGGTAGACCCCTACCTGTAGGGCACCCTGCATGGCAGGTCAAGGTAGGGGTAGACCCCTACCTGTAGGGCACCCTGCATGGCAGGTCAAGGTAGGGTAGACCCCTACCTGTAGGGCACCCTGCATGGCAGGTAAGGGCGAGCTTAACTAGGGGTAGACCCCTACCTGTAGGGCACCCTGCATGGCAGGTCAAGGTAGGGTAGACCCCCACCTGCTATACAGGGTGCATACGTTTGCTAGTCATACAGGGTGACTAGGGGTAATTATTGGCTCTTTTACCCTTAGCTGCCCTGCATACGGGGTGTAATTGAGCCCTTTTATCCCTAGCTACCCCGACAGGCACCCGGGCGCGGGTTTGCAGGTAGGCGCTTTCAGGGCCGCTTGATCCCTGAGTCCACTTAACATCCATTTACCGAAGGGCCTCCAATGGGACTAACAAAGGGAAGGTAGTATAACTACTTAAAGTACATACAGCTGGTCAGTTGTCCACTGATGGCCAACGAGTCCCTCTACATCAATGAGCTCACCCTGGCCCTTCAAAAAGAGTTGTTATCCCTCCATCAGCGACAGGAATAATCCACTAATTTAGGCCGCTTAAGCCTAGTAGTCCTTGAAAAAGTAACGGACCCTTCGTTACGCCTGGAAACCATGACGCTCTACGAATTCAATCGTTTATCGGAAACCGATCAACTAGGCGCCGTCTGGGAGCAAAGCAACTTTGTGGTCAACCGTCGGCAAGGCCCATATCTGCTGAACCTCTACGCCATCGATACCTTTTGGGTCGAGGTCCATTACCATCCGGGCCAGAATCAGATTACAGGATGTCGGGGCTTTCGGAGCATCAATGCCCTGGAGCCGTACCTTTCTCTGTTCACGCTGCCCGATTTCTTAAGCTGTGGTCCAGACTCAACTTTGAAGTTGAACACCCCAGTTGTTCACCCTTTGAATCAAAACGCTATCTAGAAGACTGACAAAACAAAGGGACATTTTTGTGAACGATTTTTGCTAGCGAATAAGTGGATGGCAACTTGTTTGTTAACAATAGCGTAGAACTTGAATAAAGACCAGTGGCGAGTCCTTGTATGGGTCGGTAATGGCCGGTGAAAGTAGGGGGAGCAGGGCGGACATAAATAGGACTGTCAGGGAATAAAACGCTTCGCAACTTTTGGTGGAAGCTCAACTAAAGCGTTTCTGGTTATTTCCTGGAAAAGGGAAGTTGCCCCATACGGTATCGATTCAATCATTAGCCTGGTCACTGGTCAGCTATGGACAGAAAAGCACACTGCACCAGCCATGCGCTCGTTTAAAACCGCTCATACCAGCCAAAGTGCTGCTGAGTGATGCTCGTTTTGTTGTCCTCCAGGTAAGTCAAAAACGCTCGGGCCACCGGAGAGAATTGCTTGTCTTTATGCCAGATGAGCATCCAGGAGGTTTGTAAGGGTAAACCAGGCAGAGGAATGATCTGTAAATCGTTATTCATCAACTCATTCTTTAGCCCGATCAACGGCATGATCGAGCACCCCAGGCCCGCCAGCAGTGCCTGCTTAACGGCTTCGTTGGAGGTGAGTTCCAGTCGCTTCTGCACAACCAAATTATTATCGGCGATAAACTTTTCCATCGTAGACCGGGTGCCCGAACCGGCTTCCCGGTAGATAAGCGGGAGTTTTTCCAGCAGAGCCGGGGTGTTATTCCACGGGCCCGTTTTATCGAAATAAGCCCCCACTAAGTACAATTTGTTCGGCATCAGCACCAGGTGATGCACAGCGAGCTGGGGCGGCAAAATAGACACCAGTGCAAAATCGACCTCGTTGCTGGCCAGACTATCAACCACTTTTTGCCGGTTGGTCACGTCCATTGATAGTTCAATGCCGCCGTGCTGTTGCATAAAACCGGCCAAAAAGTAGGGCATCACGTACTTTCCCGTCGAGACAACTGACAAGGTTAACTTGCCATACAGAAGCCCTTTGTAGGCCAGCGTTTTATCATCGATGAGCTGAACGTCGTACAGTACTTTTTGGGCTGCCCAGGCAATCTCGCGCCCGAAATCGGTCAGATGAATCCGTCGGCTAATGACCTCCGTGAGGGGTATGTCAAATTGATCCTGAAAGTTTTTCAGCTGAATCGATACGGCGGGCTGCGTTAAATGAAGTTCCTCGGCCGCCCGGGTTACGCTCAGCGTTTGGGCGATTTTAACAAAGACCTGTAACTGGTGCAGGGTGTAATTCATAAAAAACACTTATGCTAATCATCAAATATATAAATTATTACTTATAAGCACCGCTTCTCACCTTTGCAGCGCATCTTTTAGCAATCAACTACATGACAAGAATTACGGTAGCGAAGGGCGATGGAATCGGCCCCGAAATTATGAACGCAACCCTGGCCATTCTGTTGGCCGCTGACGCGCAGATCGAGCTGGATGAGATTGAGGTAGGTGAGCAGGTCTACCTGGCGGGCAATATGTCCGGTATCTCCACTGAATCGTGGGATGTAATCCGACGCAATAGAGTATTTCTGAAAGCACCTATTACTACGCCGCAGGGAGGTGGCTGCAAAAGTCTCAACGTTACGATTCGTAAAATGCTGGGGCTTTATGCCAATGTCCGGCCTTGCCTGAGTCTGCATCCGTTCGTCAAAACCAAACATCCCGGCATGGATGTGGTCATTATACGCGAGAACGAAGAAGACCTCTATGCCGGCATCGAACACCAGCAAACGGACGAAGTTGTCCAGTGTCTCAAACTCATCAGCCGACCAGGATGTGAAAAGATTGTGCAGTACGCTTTTACCTACGCCAAACAGTATGGCCGCAAATAAATAACCTGCTTCACTAAAGACAACATCATGAAACAGACCGATGGCCTGTTTCACCGGGTATTTGACGAGATAGCGCCAAACTTTCCTGACATTGAAAACGAACACTGGATTGTAGACATTGGAGCCGCAAAACTGGCCGATACCCCGCAGGCCTTCGATATGATTGTAATGCCCAACTTATACGGAGACGTACTATCGGACGTGGCGGCTCAGATTGCGGGGTCGGTGGGCCTGGCGGGATCGGCCAATCTAGGGCAGGAGTGCGCCATGTTTGAAGCCATTCACGGCTCGGCTCCCCGGCGAGCCGGACAGAACATGGCCAATCCGTCAGGGCTGTTGCAGGGGGCTATTATGATGCTCAATCACATTGGGCAGGCCGCGGTTGCGGAGCGGGTGCAGAATGCCTGGCTTAAAACCATCGAAGACGGCGTGCATACCTACGACCTCTATGAGGAGGGACGGAGTCAGCAAAAGGTAGGAACCGCCGAATTTGCCCAGGCCGTTATCGCCCGGCTTGGCCAGCAACCAACGTTTCTCAAACCGGTGTCGTACACCAACACGCAAGTCCTGACCCTACCTGCCTATCAGCGTAAACCACCGGTTCAGAAAGACCTGCTGGGGGTGGATGTGTTTGTCCACTGGCCGGGTAGCGATCCCAATGAACTGGCGGCACTGGTGAATGAACTGGCGACGACTGAGCTGCCCCTGAGCATGATTACGAACCGGGGGATTAAGGTGTGGCCCAACGGCTTCCAGGAAACGTTTTGCACCGACCACTGGCGGTGTCGTTTTCTGCCCACGCATGGAGAACCCATCACTAAAAAACACATTATCAACCTCTTATCGAGCGCCGTTGCCACTGGTATCGACACCATTAAAACCGAGAATCTGTATGCCTTCGCGGGTAAACCCGCTTTCTCGATGGGGCAGGGCCAGTAGCCCATCGGGGCTATCCCAAAAGATAACCTTATGGTTTAGGTCAGCGGTCATTATTCATTCAACTCAATTTCATATGAAACTCCAATTAATCAATGGGCGGTTTAGCCCGCACGATGCGTTAGCTATTCTAACCAAAATGACGCACATCAAAGTGAGCTACCAGGAAGAGCAGATAAAGGCATCTGATCGGGAAGAGGACATTAAATCCCGCGAGAAGCGCATAAAAGAGTTACAGCAAAACTTACAGGAAGCCCGAACGTACATGGCGGCCCATGGACAACACAGTGTGAGTCTACAGGCCGATATAGTACTGAGTGTTAATGAACATAAACCCTAAGCACAGAAAAAAGCCCATCCCTGTCAACGGCACTATCGCCCGAACAACTCGGTGTCCCTCTTAAAACGGCCTATACTTTCCTGGTTCAGCAACTCGGTCCAGGGTTCGTTATTGCTAACTGCAATACTCTTCTAAGGCTGGCATTGGGCACTTAACTGGTTTGCTTTTTGAGTCTATTCAGCCCACCACTTACTCCTGTACGCTAGGGAATAAAGCCCGGCGCTGTAGCATCTCATCATCGATCAACCTAAAGAAATTAAAATGACTAAAATTGAAACGTTAACCTTACTCGAAGGCAATTTCTCCCAGGAAGAAGCGCGGGACATTTTAATGAATATTTTTTCCGCCAAAATCAATTTTCATCGATTGAAAAATTTTAGTTCACAAGAGAGGTTTGGGAAGCCCGATGAAACGGCTCACAAAAGAATTCCTGAATTAAAAAAGGAGATAGAAAAAGTGTTGCGGGTCGTATCCGAAGCTAAATCAACAAACAAGCGATTAATACTTACTTCCAACATAGCTATCTATCTGGCTGATGATTGAAAGACCTGATTCATGTGTGATTATGAGTCAGTGATCAGCCAGACTCGTATTATACGTCGTTAAGTAAACATGGACAAAAGGGCCGGGCAGACGATCGGGTGAAAATGGGAAGAGGTGGTACGCCACTGCGGCAATTCAGTAATCGCACCGCTGCGGCGGCCGTTGCGTCGCAGTGGCGCACCACCCCGGTTGTTTCACCCAAATTCCCTTGGTTATAACTTGGCGTCCCCGTCCAATCAGCCAAAAAATCTCCTAGCCGTCCTAAAACAGCACAGGTAACCTTAATTACCTCCGAGTGCAAACCAGCGCTGTTCCTTATCAAAAACAGTCAGCCGCACCGGCGTCCCGGGACAGACTAGACGCCAATACACGGCTGAAGAAAAGATTCGCATCGTGCTTGAGGGTCTGCCAGGCGAGCAGTCAGTGGCCGAAATATGTCAACAAGAAGGACTCAACCGCCACGGCGGACCGTACTACTTTCTATTATCACTGGATCAGACCGCCGAAGCGGTATGGAATTTATTGCAGCTGGCAAAAAACGATTGGCGGATGATACGACTTGGGAAGCTACTACACCCGAGCTCCATTCTATTAAGTCTGAAAATGAAACCCTCAAGTAATAAACCTTCCAAATAAGGATAATCATGCACTTCAACGATTTAGCATTTGAGCCCCACGAGTATCATGGCTTTCTGGGGAAAACGGGGTATCAGGCAATTGCCTGGTTTACCAATGGGTTTGGCCTATCAGTCCGCTACGGCTCCATGTTTGAGCTGTATGATGGGGAGTATGATGTTTTGGGACTAGCGGGTAACACCACGTACACGGAAGACTTACCGTCTTACTTTAGAGCCGAAGAAACCTCCGTTTCGGCCGAACGGGTAAGCCAGATCCTGCATGAGATTGAAGCCTTGCCTCCAAGAGGAGCAATTAACTAAACCAAAAGCCCATGCAAAGATTCTTTGCAACCGGAGTAAATCCACCACGGTAGGTCGTCTCTACCAATTGGTAAGATAGACCAATGGCTATCGGACTGGTCGTTTTGCTCCTCAACGGATTGTGACCCGTTTGTTAGCCTATCCACTTAAGGACCTGTTTATCGCCAGTGGCCGAGGGCGGAACCGATCGAGCGCTTATCGACTGTTCCCGGTGCTAGGGATAAACCCGTTGCTAACCATTTATCAGGGGTGTAAAAGGTCGGTTCAGTTCAATGGGGCCTTGTCCGCTACCGTACGGCGCTTGTCCGTTTTTGGACAAAGCTTATTACTCCCATCCTGAAAACGGCCCCATACGGCATAGGACGGGTGATTTCCCAACTTGGCAAGGCATTTGACATACCGACAGGGAGAATACAAACGTAAGCACCATCATCCTTTCCTTCTTTCCATGCGGTGGAGTGATTAAGGTGATTTTCCAGCCCGTCAGGGCGGCATTGATGGACCCCGTAAAGAGTCTGCGAAGTGCCTAACCGACGTATTCAACGACCGGAGCGGTCATCGGCTGGACCGCCTGATAGCGAAGCCTGTTTTTTACCAACTTAATTGAAACGTTTCACCCCGATGAAACCAATTTTAATGCTGCTGACCGGTTTGCTGCTGTCGATTGTAGTCAGGGCACAAGCGATCCAACTACAGGGCACGGGCAAGTCCGAACTCGACGGTGGCTATCAACGGGCGGGTACGCTCAATGGCTGGAGCCGCTACACCAAAACTGTGGCCAAAACGACTTATGCCATCGTCTGCCGACGAATAGCCACCGCCAGCGTATGGCTGATTGAGGATAGCCGGCAGAACACTTATTTCGGTGCCCAGGCGGATACGGACCAACCGCCTTCCTCGGGCTGGGATGTAGGCCGGGCTGGGAAAGGACTGAATGCCGGCTTTTCGCTGACGGTTGAAGCCTCCCCCCTGGCTGCACCGGCCCGGAGTGCGCAAAGCCGTGCCGTTCGGTTGACAAACGATCGAAACACAACCCGGCGCGTTATTGTCAGAATCGTCTCGGCGGGTAAAGAAACGGTGCGGGCGCGGACCTATCAGCCGCTGGAGACGTATGAATACCAAACCCTAGTCGGTGACGAACTGTACCTGTTGACCGAGCCGGAGGGCGAGCGACTGATGAGCAGTAAGGGAGCGAACGTACCGGGCCGATTACTGCTAACGGTAGGCGAAACGGAGGCCAGCACGGTGTATTCAGTCTCCCTGAATTAAACGAACGATGGTGGGTTCCTACCTCAAAATCGCCTTCCGCAATCTATGGCGGTCGCCCTTATACAGTTTTATTAACATTGGGGGGCTGGCCCTGGGCATCGCCTGCTGCCTGCTCATCGCGCTCTACGTTGCCGACGAGTGGGGCTACGATCGTTTTTACCGCAACGCGGACCGTATCTACCGCGTCGTTGAAAAACAGCCGCAGCCTGAAGGTATTTTCGACGTAGCTGTTACGCCCGGCCCGTTGGCCCCGACCCTGAAAAGCGACTTCCCAGAGGTAGTCCAAACCGGGCGAATTGGTCGTTGGAACGGGCTGATGAAGCAGGGTAAGCAAACGTTCGAGGAAAATAACCTGTTCTTCGCCGACAACGGTTTGCTGCGGTTGTTCAACTTTCCGCTGGTGCGTGGCAATGTCGCTACTGCTCTCACCCGCCCCGATGAACTGCTGATGACCGAAACCACCGCCCGGCGTTACTTCGGCCCTGACTGGTTGACAAATCCAAAGGTGATTGGGGCGACGCTGCGGCTCAACAACGAGCGCGACTACCGGGTCGTGGGCGTTCTGAAAGACGTGCCCGCCAATTCGCACCTGCAGTTCGACATCCTGCTGTCGTTCAAGAACGTAGAGTTGTTCGACAAGTCGAGCTACAACTGGGGCAGTAACAGCTACCACACCTATGCCCAGCTACGGCCCGGTACGGACATAACGGCCTTTGCCGCCAAGATCAGGAATCAGTATATACGCTACCATCCCGAAACGAAAACGACGCTTCAGATTCAGCCACTGACTGATATCCACCTATACTCTCATTTTGCGTTCAACACCGATTGGGGGCAGCACAGCAGCATTTTCTACGTTCGGCTCTTCGGGGCCGTAGGGCTGATTGTGCTGCTGATTGCGGGCGTCAACTTTATCAATCTGGCCACCGCCCGGTCGGCCCGGCGGGCTCGGGAAGTGGGTGTCCGTAAAACGGTGGGCGCTAACCGGTGGCACCTGGTGGTTCAGTTCCTGGGCGAATCGTTTCTGCTGACAGGCCTGGCCGTGGCCGTGTCGGTGCTGCTGGCGGGTATGCTGATGCCCGTGTTTAATGTGTTGTCGGGCAAGACGCTACGGCTGGATTATACGAAGCTCTCCTTTGGGATGGTGCTGGGATCGCTGACGGTGCTGGTTGGTTTGCTGGCAGGCTTGTACCCGGCCATTCTGCTGTCGTCATTTCAGCCCACGAAGGTGCTGAAAGGGACGCTGACCGGAAAGGCGGGGCGGGCATTCCGGCAGGTGCTTGTGGTGGGTCAGTTTGCACTTTCAGTAGCACTGATTGTCTGTAGTATTATCATCTATCATCAGTTGCAGTACATGCAGGCCAAAAACCTCGGCTTCGATAAGGCGCAACTGCTGTACGTCAGGATGGGGGGTGAGTTAAAGAAAAAAGCGGCTCAGTTCAAGCAGGAATTAAGCCGCCAATCGAGCATTGAAGCCGCCGCCGCCACCACCTCAACGCTAGTGGACGTGGCCAATGAAACAACCATTGAATGGGAAGGTCAGGTGTCAAAAGACGAGTTTCTCATTACCCACATGAACGTTGACCCGGACTTTCTGTCGACGGTCGGCATGAGGCTGGCAACGGGTAGTAACTTCCGGCCGAAAGCCGTTACCGATACCAACCAGACCTACCTGATTAACGAAACGGCAGCTCGCCGCATGGGCTATACCAATCAGACGGCGCTGGGCAAGCGGGTGAAATTCTGGGGCAAGACAGGAACCGTGGCGGGCGTAGTGCGCGACTTTCACTTTCGGCCACTGAACGTACCCATCCAACCGTTTATTCTTCGCTACGGGCCAGGTGATTTCTACTTTCAGATGTTAGTAAAAACCCGGCCTGGTCAGGCCCAGGAAGCGATCCAACACATTGGTCAGCTTTACAAACAGTTCGAAAAAGAAGCACCCCTGCACTACGGCTTCATCGACCAGGAATTAAACAAACAATACCGGGCCGAGCGACGGACAGGTCAGATTATGCTGTACTTTTCGGGGCTGGCCATTCTCATCTCGTGCCTGGGTTTGTTTGGCCTGGCTGCTTTGATGGCTGAGCAGCGCACGAAAGAAATTGGCGTACGAAAAGTGCTCGGTGCGTCAGTCGCCGTTATTGTAACCCTGTTATCCAAGGACTTTCTAAAACTGGTTCTCATTTCCATTCTGATTGCTACGCCCTTTGGGTGGTATGCCATGAAGCGGTGGTTGCAGGACTACGCCTACAAGGTCGACATCGAGTGGTGGGTTTTTGCGCTGGCGGGTCTGCTGGCGGTGGGCATTGCGTTGTTGACGGTAAGCTTTCAGAGTGTGAAAGCGGCGTTGATGAATCCGGCGAAAAGTTTACGAAGTGAATAAAGCGGTACTTATCACCTTATACTAAACTTAATCATACAGCGGCATTCAGCTTCTGCTGGCTGGGCTTTTCAGCGGCCTGATAGGTAGAATCAATTGGAATCGGAGTGGTACGTCCCGGCGGGGAACCGCACCGCGGGACCGAAGGCAGGAAATGAAGACTCGGTTTCACTCCCCAGTTCCATCCTGGAGAATCCCTGCCAGAATTGGACGGTTTACTGAACGGTAGTAGAGTAGGTTCTAGTAACTTGACTTTTGCAATAACTGTCCAACATACTTAGTCGCCTACGACCTATCAACGTGCCCAATCAGTTGACCCAACAAAAGACCCATCGGCTTTGGACCTTTCAGTCAATCAGATCCGTACAGGAACTCAAAAGCAACGGCATCCTGCGGGCGGGCTGGGATCGATACCTGCCAACCGGTTATTTTATAAAGTCTTACCAATGGATGGTCAACCAAATGGCAGACAGGAATATTCGTTGTCATGACCACGCACCCATCTGGGCCTGGCATTCCTGCCAAAGCTATAAACAGGGACCAAAATTAGTCGATGCCAGGGCCCTGCTCAGTGATATGGATTTGATCGATGGTATACAAACGATCGAATTTGAGTGTCCTGCTCAGTTGGTGCTGTTATCCCACTACGGCATATGGAATAGCCTGCTGGATATCTTCTATTCCGATCGGGACGCAGCGGTGATCGACCAGCAGACCCAGAAAAAGCTCTTCGAAACAGCTAGAAAAAATTTCAGGAAATACGATTGCATTCAGGCGACGTTGCCCTATCTGAAATTAGAGTGGGTGAAGGATATCCGAGACTTGAATTTAAGGCCCAATGACTGGGATTATCAGCCAGAGGAAGACGTATAAAGGCGCAGCCAAGTTGAGAAAGCGCCAATAAACCGGCTTGGCATCAAGCCAGAAAACGTCCACCATGCCGTCTATATATTGCCCTTATCCTAATATTGCCCTTATCCTACCCCTATGAGCTGTTGCTCAGGACGAATAAACCTACTGAACAGGCAGATTACCGTTGTAATGCCACGGAGCATCTTTAAACAGGTTTTGCGTTTTATACTAATTTTTGCCGGTCTACCCATTTTAAGTATCTGCCCTATATACTAAGTGATGAAGAAGACATTAAGAAAATTAGTCAAAGAAGTGCTTATAACCCCCATGGTGATGGAGAAGGATCTAAAAGGCCGTCTTCAAATACCCTCCAGTAACTGTCTGCCTGTTTCTAGCAATTAACTTATAAAATCTATTATAAACGTCCCTTTGTCTTGTCAGGACAAGACAAAGGGACGTTTTATTGGACTGTCATTATAAAAGGTAGTCAAGCTATTTTTTCAACAGACAGGCTTGAGCCGCATTGAGCTTGAGATCGGTGCTGGCATTGGCTAGGGCTTTGGTATCTTCATAGGGGAGTTTGCTGAGGCTATAGCTGATAGTGCGCTCATCACTCACTAGTCAAGAACAGGCTGGTTCGAAAAAAGTAGCTACGTAGGCAGGGCCAGGGTTTATTTGTTATTGGCTACACCAGGGGGCTGAAATTCGGGGTGTCCCGCCTGCCAAAGTGCGAAGGCATACATATTGGCGAAGTTGCGGAAGGTGACCTGCTTGTCTTCCGTGAAGTGGCCGTTGTCATAGTTAACCTGCATGAGCACCGGCCGGCCCGACGTGCTGGCCGCTTGCAGGGCAGCCGCGAATTTGCCGGGTTGCCAGGCCACCACCCGCGGGTCGTTCATGCCGCCTACGCACAGGACCGCTGGATACTTCGTCCCTTCTTTTACATGCTGAAAAGCATCCATTTCGTAGAGCGCCATGCACTCGACGGAGTCTTTGACCGTGCCGAACTCAGCCGCGTTAACAGGACCATTGGCCGATTCCTCCATACGCAGGGCGTTATTACAGCCTACATTGCTGATGGCCGCCGCAAACAGGTCGGGCCGCTCGGTGATGGCCCGGCCGATGAGAATGCCGCCCGCGCTGGTGCCCTCGCCGATGAGCTTACCCGCGCTGGTGTAGCCGTTTTTAATCAGGTACTCGCCAGAGGCAATAAAATCTCTCCACGTGTTGGGCTTGGTGGTTTTGTAGCCTGCCCGGTACCAGTCTTCGCCTTTTTCGCTACCCCCTCGTGGGTGGGTTTCGGCAATCACCACGCCCCGGTTCAGCAGGGCCAGCATCATCGGGTTGAAATAGGGCGTCGCCGAATAGCCATAGGATCCGTAACCCGTCATGAAGCACACCGCTGAGCCGTTGCGTTTCAGATTTTTGTGGTAGGTCAGGCTCAGGGGTACCATTGTTCCGTCTTGACCGGGAATTTCCAGCTCTTCGACCACCAGATCGGCCACGCCCGGATACTTCGCCTCGATATGGAACGGGCTGATAGCCGTCTTACGGCTGGTCGGGTCGTAATCGTATAGGGTGGTTGGTTGTTTCCAGGCCGTTACGCCTAGATAAAAGTCATCTGTTCGGGGTTCGTAGGGACCAACCCAGGCTGTGCCGCTGGCGGGTAGTTTGACGGGCAACCACTGACCCGTTTTCAGATTATACTGCTGAATCGTGGTGTTGATACCGTCGCTTTGCATGGCAAACAGGTAGTTCTTACCCGCTACGATGTTTTCGAGCTTGTCGCGGCCTGGCGGCAAAATTTCGGTAGCCGTTTTCACGTCGATGTTGTCGAGGTTTGTCATCAGCACCCGGCCTTTGGTGGTGCCCTTGAAACTGTGGAAGAACAGCTTATCGTCAATAATTTCGAAGTTCTTGACGCTGTCTTCGGGCATAAACAATCGTTTCCAGTTAATCGTGGACTTGCTCAGTTCGGTCACTGGCGCAATCAGACCCTTCATCCGCTGGTCGACCGAAAACATACCGGCAATCACGTATCGCCTATCTTCGTTAAAGAAAACAGCCGCGTATTCTTCCGGCTTGATACCTGATTGGGGGTATTTGGCCCGCGAGAATACCTCACGGTCCGTTTTTTGGTCGGTGCCCACTACGTGATACATCGCCTTGGTGTCGATGCTGCGTTTGGGGTCTTTGGGGTCAGCCGAATTCAGGCGCGTATAAAAAAAGCCCCGCCCGTCGGCGCTCCAACTGGCTCCCCCGTTCCAGATAGGGTCAATTTTGTCAGAGAGCAACTTCTTTGTGTCGACGTTGAGCACGTGCATCGTTGATACTTCGGCCCCGCCCTGGCTAATTTCAAGTGTTACCAACTTACCGTCTTCACTGGGTGAGAAGCCCGTAATGGTGTATTTGCTGCCTTTCCCGTAGGTTGCCGCATCAAACAGCCGTTGTTCTTTACCGGTCTTGCCTTCGCGATAATACAGCTTACCGATGGTTTCGCTGGCCAGCGTTTTCTTGTAAAAGAAGCGTCCGCCGCGGCGGCGTATCTGATTGATGCGGGCCGCTTTGAGTTTATCATAGGCAACAAAGGTTTCGACCAATTTGTCTCGCCCCGGAATCTGGTTCAGTATGGCATTGGTGTAGTCGCCCTGGGCTTTGAACCAGGCTTTCGTTTCCTCGCTGTTCATATCTTCGAGCCAGCGATAATTATCTACCACGGCCTTACCGAAGTAGGTGTCGGTAACGGGACGTTTAGGAGAAGGGGGCAGGCTTACAGGCAGTGCCGTCTGGGCCTGTGTGACAGAGTTGACCACCAGACAGAAACAGCTGGCCAGAATAAGGAAGGATTTGTACATGGTATAGGGGATAGTTGCTTGGTAAAACTATACCCATTGAGGGCTGATCCCGGTTATTTTTTAGGCAACGGTAGTTGAGCGTAGAGCCAACCCGGCCCATGCGCTTCTATAGATGGTCGTGACGGTGAATGGACCATGAATTGGTAGGGTTAAGTTGAAGCCTGCTCAAGGTTGGTAACGGCGGTTGAGCAGATGTGCCGGTAAGCCTGGTTCGGGTACTCACCGACCCTATGCGTATTGTTGTATTCTTTTTCTGGCCCGTCGAATATGTCTTGTCCGAAAAACATAAGGACGTATAATTGAACAGTGGCCGGGTAAGGGAGGTGGCCGAAAACAGCCCTTTAAGCCTCCAATAAATCCGTTCAGTTTAATCGTTCACGATTTTAGTCTGAATTGTGCCTTTTCTGAACAAGATATTCCCCTTGACATGCCGTTTTTCTTCATTCAAGGTGAATTGAAGCACTATCCTACATCGGATCCAGTTTTGTCTTACATTGGGTAGTACTTATTTTTTGGGTGATTATACAACAGGGTATACATGGATCAACCCCTAAAGAAGCCAGAAGATTGCCAAGACATGACCGACATTAGACAGGCCATCGATACACTTGACCAAGCAGTAATCAGTTTATGGGCCCGGCGATTTGAGTATGTCAAAGCGGCCACTAAATTTAAAGCGAATGAAATGGCGGTACGCGCGCCTGAACGCTTTGAGTCAATGATAGCGCAACGTCGAGAATGGGCTCAGGAGCAGGGGTTGAATCCAGAGGTAATTGAAGGGCTTTATCGAACTTTAGTCACTCACTTCATTGAAGAAGAGATGAAGCATTGGCAACAAGGCTCCGCTTAACATACTGGCACTTATACAACTGATCTGGAAAACGTACAAATTAGAACCTATCTGCTGAGTTGTATTTTAGCTAGGTTGATGGTTCCAAGTGACAAATTTTACGCAGGGCCGCCTGAGCGGTTGGCCGCTGCCTGCACCGGAATGCCGGACCACGGAATGCCGGACCACGGCGGACCGGTACGAAAGGGCACACAAACTCAGCGATAGCGCTTACAGGTGTTCATTCATTTACCCGTGATCACAGGCAGATGAATGAACGTGTTTTTAGTCCAACTAGTGGTTCAGGTTTGGTGAAAGCGTACGCAGTATGCCCTGGATTGCTGGCTAAAGAACGCCTACTTAATCGTCAGTTGATTCACTAGATGGCCTACGTTGGCGCCTTGGGTTAATCCCGCGCTAATGGAGGGCCCGTAATGGATACCCCCCAGCAGCCGCGACCGGCCCGCTTCCTGAGCATACGCCTGAAACGAAGTGTAGGATCGAATCCCATAGCTCGACGCATAGCTGTTATCACTAAACCGGTAGTTGCTGCCAAACAGCTTTTCCAGGACGGCGGCACTAGCAGCCGAAACCACGGCGTGAGCGGCTGAGTATTCGGGATGGGGTGGAGTGGGTAGGAGGGGGGTCCACGTGAGCTTCTTCAGTACCGTGCGGATGTAGCTAAAGGGCCGCAGCAGCGTATAGGTGTACTTCGTTTGAAAGGTCGAGACAGCCGCGTCACTCAAGGCAATGCCGTGGCGGGCATAGGCGGCTGCGGCTTTGAACAGGTCCTGGTTGGTTGTCACCAAAAGCTGGGTCAGGATGTTGGTGGCGTGGGCCGGCACGTTCAGATTACCCGGCGTGTCGGCCCAGAACCTCGCCGTGGTCGTATCCGTTCTGGTAAGTGATTGGGAGGTCATATAGACCTCATTCGCCATGGCATAGAAAGCCGAACCGGGGTCTTCCGAGTAAGCCAGCGGTGGACCCGGCTGCGAACTGACCGCACTGTTAGCGACAAACGTGCGGTTATTACCCCAACGCGGCAAAATGGGGGCGGCAGTGGGCGTTGGTACCCACAACCCTGGCCCGACCGGGGGCGTGTAGGTAGGATCGGTCAAATTCTTATAGGCCTGATGGCCGCCATCGGTTTTCGACCAGGCAAAGATCGCATCGGCCACCTGCCGACCATACGTCTCGGCATTCGTTAGTTTGTCAGGACTCGTAGCGGCCTGAAACTTGTTTTTATAAACCGTTTCCAGCGAGTCGATACTTTTCATATTGGCCGCTGATGTAGTTTCAAAGAATTGCCTGGTCAGGCTGGCCATGGCTGCGTTGAGGCTTTCGGGCCAATAGTATTGATCAGCACTTTTGCCAGGTGCCACTGAACTTCCACCAATCTGGGCCAGCAGGGAGGTGCCGTCATCGATGCCGGGTAGTACTGCCTCGTACATGGTAATGCCCGCATAGCCAAAGGAGCGATCTGAAACGACGGAATTGTAGCCGGTGGTGCTAAGAGTCAGCCGGATATGCATCTGTATCCAAGCATGGGCAACGTCGGCGGGCATGGCCAAGGGGGTGGGCGATGGGTGATCCTGGCACGAACCTATGAGTAGGCTGGAAACGAACAGCCCGATGAAGGACTGCACGAAGCGTTGAGCGGGTGAGAATCGGTTCATGGGGGTATAAGGTTTGGATTGGGCCGAAATGTAAGGCCTGCCACCAAACCCCGCTGGCTTAGTCGACAAAGAAGGACTTTATCGTGTCTGATAACCCATTTATCGCCCTTTATACCGTTCGTCGACGACGAACGGTATAAAGGGCCGGAAACTGCCAGTCCATCTAAAAAACTGATTATGAATAGATTATTTACTGAACTTTAATCGCATTATAGGTTTAAATGAACTCTCTCTGATGAAGTGGCCTTCGCCGATAAGCAACCCTGAGAGCCGACAACGACTGAAACGGCATTTGCTGTTCTGGCTGGTTGTGTATATAGCATTGCCTATAAGTTTATGCGCCACCTATGTCTTAGCTGCAATTCGTTCCCACTCGCTTACTCCCCTTTCGCAACTGGCCCAACTCCTGCTTGTCTATCTGCCTTATATGGTGACTTTTGTCTATGTGGGGTTGTATTGGGTCTTACCACCGGTGCTCATAAAACAGTATGGCTTATTTGTGCGTCGTTATTTGAGCTATGCATGTAGTGGCTTGATCACGCACTATCTGATCCGAATTTTTATTGTACTTCCATTACGAGCAGGGCACCCCGCTGTATTTACAAATTATCACTCGTTTTTTTCGCCTGCGGGCTTCCTGACCATGCTTGTTCTTACCGGGGTGGCAGTCGGGATTAAGTTATTCAGGGTCTGGTATCAGCGTAATCAGGCCAATCAACAACTAGTTCGCCAAACGCTCTTGATCGAACTACAGGTCTTGAAAGCGCAGCTTCATCCGCATTTTCTCTTCAATACGCTCAACAATTTATATTCACTCATCTTAAAACAGTCGCCCCAGGCTTCGGCTATGGTCTTGAAATTATCAAAATTGTTGCACTATATGATTCACGAGTGCAGTTCGCCACTGGTACCGTTGGGAAAGGAAATTGAGTTCATTCAGGACTATATTGAACTTGAAAAACTACGCTACGGACCAAGATTAACGGTGGCTATTGACGTGAGTGGCCAACCCAATACGACATTCATCGCGCCCTTGGTGTTTATTCCGTTCGTTGAAAACGCCTTCAAGCACGGGGCAGCTAAACAAATTGATTCCGCCTGCATCGATATGGCGTTAACCGTACAGGACAACATACTGCGGTTCAGGCTCGAAAATAGCCATAGCGAACCAGCCGGCGATGCGACCCGGGAGGGAGAGGGACTTGGATTGATGAACGTTAGGAAGCGACTGGCATTGCTTTATCCAAACGCTCATGAATTAACTATACAGGCTACTGCCAGTTCGTTTATTGTCGAATTGAGTATCACCTTAGGTAGTGAACCCCAACCCACCGAGCGCCTTGCGGCTGTTTTACAAACTGATGCCTAAGCGATGACTCCGCATCTGCCCACCAACCGGCTAACCCGACACCTGCTGTTCTGGGGGGGCGCTATCGTGCTGGCCGGAACGACCTCAATAGCGGAAGATATTAGTAATTCTGGTTCTTTTTCTCACCGGGTTGGTGTAGTAGCTGATTTGTTTTTGGCCAGGTTGCCCACGTTTGTGGTTTATACCTACCTGTTGACGTACCGGCTGTTACCGTTGCTATTTCGTGGTCAATTTGTCGGTTACTTGGCAGGATTGCTGCTGCTTAGCCTGACTAATTGGTTGCTAAATGATCTGCTGACGTATAGTCTTACCTTCCCGCTCGTGCACTGGCTGCATGAGGAACTCCCCTTTCAACAGGATACCTGGCTATTCGGCTCCTTATTTCCGGGCAGAAACTTCTTTATGAGTAATGTAATAGCCGGGCTATTTATCTGCGTGAAACTCTTCCGTCAATGGCAACAAAAACAAGCTGAAAGCGCACGGCTCGAACGTGAAAAACTACAGACCGAACTCCAGCTCCTTAAGCTACAACTAAATCCGACGCTGCTATTCAGCACACTCGACCGCTTACAGCCCCTTATCGGTCAGCAAGACCATCAAGCCCCAGGGGTTGTGCTGACACTGGCCCTTTTTTTACGGTATGTTCTTTACGAAAGTCAGTCTACCCTAGTGCCGCTTGTCCGGGAACTAACCGCCATTGAACAGTTTGTCTTTCTCCAACAAATTGTCAATCCCCTCGGTCTGGACGTGTCGCTGACCGCCCGGGGAGACCTTACCAATCGGTCAATTGCCCCCTTATCATTGTTGCCCATCGTCGAAAATGCGTTCAACCAGCTGCCTGCCAATCAAGCGGATGAACCAGCCTGGGTTAGCATTGATCTGGTCGTTGGCGATACGGACCTGACCTTGAAAGTTATTAACCCCCAAACAGACCTATTTACCGACAACTCAAAACAACTTGCTGATATAGAGAAACAATTATACTTTCACTACGCCGATACACATCGGTTAGCGGTCTGGCAGGAGGAGCTAATACAGGTTATTACCTTAACCATCCGGTTCCCGACTAGTAACCTGAAAACCCCTCCCTTATTACCGGATGCCATCGGAACAGGGGTTGTCTAGCTGAAG
>JAQBNX010000324.1 GCA_028288385.1 Spirosoma sp. | reverse complement strand
GCACTTTTATAGACTACTCAGCCTTTTTATTGAGGATTAGGCCTGTAAAAGCGTATTGTATTTACCTTAAATATAGTTTCGATTTTCTTTTAAAAATTTGTTTTACTTTCTATTATTTGCGGAATGATTGTATATTTGTCATAATCTAAAGCAAAATTGAGATTAGATAAATAAAAATTAGGGCCGGATGTGCAGCACGCTTTGTTTTGATTATACTTATTGTAAAAATCGAAACTAATCGAAATGGCAAACGGTATGTTGGCAAATCAACGACGGGATAAAATCCTCGAATTATTAAAGGAAGATGGTTCGGCCAAAGTTGTTGATCTGGCGCGTCTCTTCAAAGTTACCGAGGTCACGATCCGGCAGGACCTGGATAAACTCGAAAAAGATGGGCTGATTATTAAAGAGCATGGTGGGGCCTATCTAAAAAATATTGAGGACCAGGTACGTACCTTCTCGCTGGCCAATCAGGAGAACATAGCGCAAAAGGAGCGGATAGCCCAGAAGTGCCTGGAATACATTGAGGTAGGCGATACGATCATCCTTGATTCTGGCTCGACAACAACCGAGATTGCTAAAAAGCTGGTGGGTTATAAAAACCTCACGGTCATTACCAACGCGCTCAACATTGCCTTAATCCTGGGGGGTGAGCCGGGCATCGAAGTCATAATGACCGGGGGCGAATTTAAGCCGCCAACCCTGTCGCTGACGGGCCAGAAAGCCGCTGATTTTTTCAAAGGCCTTAACGTACAGAAGCTGTTTTTGGCGACGGCGGGTATTTCCCTTAAATCGGGGCTGACGTATCCGAGTATCAGTGATTTAGTGGTTAAAAAAGCGATGATCGATGCGGCCGATACAACCTATCTGGTGGCCGACTCAACCAAGATCGGGCGGAGTTCCTTTGCCAGCCTGGGGGCATTGTCGCTCATCGACTACATCATTACGGACGCGAGCATTGAAGAAAAGCATAAACAAGTATTTCACGACAACGAAATCGGCCTCATAATAGCCAACTAAGAGACCATGCACGTAAAAACAAGCGGCCTCATTACGATGGGTGTCATCATTGGCAACCGCGATTTCTTCCCCGACAAACTGGTGGGCGAATGTCGGACCGATTTGCTGGATGTGTTTCATAGAGTAGGAATCAAGCCCATCATGCTCGATGAGACGGCCACCAAATTGGGCGGTGTTGAAACGTTTCAGGAAGCCCAGAAATGTGCCGACCTGTTTCGTCGACATGCCAATGAGATCATGGGAGTGCTGGTCATTCTACCCAACTTTGGCGATGAAAAAGGGGTAGCCGAAACGCTAAAGTTAGCCAGGCTAGATGTGCCGGTGCTTGTTCAGGCCTATCCGGACGACCTCAACCGGATGGACGTAGCGCGTCGTCGGGATGCGTGGTGCGGCAAGATCTCGGTTTGCAACAACCTGTATCAATATGGCATTAAATACAGCCTGACGACCAAACACGTCGTTCACCCATCCGACCCCAGCTTTGCCCTTGACCTCAGTAATTTCATGGGCGTTTGCCGGGTCGTAAAGGGCCTGCGTAACGTACGCATTGGTGCCGTTGGTGCACGTCCGGGCGCTTTCAACACGGTTCGGTACAGCGAAAAAATTCTGCAGCGCAATGGTATTTCGGTCGTAACCGTCGATTTATCGCATATTCTGGGTGCCGCTAACAAACTGACGGGAGCCGATCAGTCGGTAAAAGACCGGCTCGATGCCATTCGCACCTACACGCCCACGGGCCGAACGCCCGATGACAAGCTGGTGCAGATTGCCAAACTCGATGTTGTCCTGAATGACTTCATGGCCGAACATGCGCTGGACGCTACGGCCATCCAGTGCTGGACCTCCTTGCAACAGAACTACGGTTGTAACGTCTGCACCAGCATGAGCATCATGAGCGAGAACATGCTGCCTAGTGCCTGCGAAGTAGACGTAACGGGGACCCTGAGCATGTATGCCATGCAACTGGCCTCCGGTTCGCCCAGCGCCCTGGTGGACTGGAACAACAACTACGCGGAGGACGAAAACAAATGCGTTTTATTCCACTGTGGCAACTGGGCCAAATCGTTCCTGCCCGACATCGAGATCAGCACCGCACCCATCCTGGGAACAACCGTTGGTGAAGAAAATACCTTCGGTGCCCTGGCCGGACGTACTCCGGCATCGCCCCTGACATTCGGCCGCATCAGCACCGACGACCCGAAAGGGATTATGAAAGCCTATATCGGCGAAGGCCGCCTGACCGACGACCCCCTAAACACGATTGGCAACCGGGCCGTGGCACAGATCGACAACCTACAGGGCCTGATGCAGTACGTTTGCCGCCATGGTTTTGAGCATCACGTGGTGATGAATGCTTCGAAAACGACAGGGATTTTGCAGGAGGCCATGGAGAATTATATGGGCTGGGACGTATACACCCATCGGTCGTAATCAAACAGGACGTAATAAAGCATGCTCTCTTAGCAACTGACCAATGGAAAATAATCGACCATTTACTAGCCTGGTTTGTCTCCTATTTCTTCTTGTTTCAGTCACTGCTTCATGGGCGCAGCAACGCCCCAACACCGTACTATCACCCGAAATAGGGGCTGATAACTCAGTCATTTTTCGACTCAAAGCCCCTAATGCCAAAAGCGTTCGACTAATAGGAACCTGGCTTAAGGATTTACGGAACACCATTGAACTGCCGCGCGGGGATTCGAGTGTTTTTGAAACTAAAGTGGGACCACTTCCTGCTGATATGTACGAGTACCGGTTTATTGTCGATGGCATTCCCATACTTGACCCGGCCAATAACGTAGCAACCCGCGACGGCTCCATCATCGAAAGTCGCCTGATCCTGCCCGGCCCTCAGACAAAGCTCTATGATGCACAGCCGGTTCCCCACGGCGTCTTGTCGTCGGTCTGGTATCCATCGCCTACCATCGGCATGGACCGTCGGATGGAGATCTACACCCCGCCTGGTTATCAGAAAAGCAATAAAAAATACCCGGTGCTGTACCTGTTTCACGGGGGTGGCGGTGATGAAGAAGGATGGATTAGTCGTGGGCGAACGAACTACATCCTGGACAATCTAATTGCGGCCGGTAAGGCCCAGCCCATGATCGTCGTGATGACCAACGGGGTTCCCAGCGTAGCAGCAGCCCCTGGCGAGCGTCCAGTATTTACTGCCTCAGCGGCCAATGCGCCCGCCGGCATTCAGGCTATGACATCCGGTCAGTTTGAAACGAGCCTGATTAAGGATGTTATTCCATACGTTGAAGCCAACTATCGGGTCATAGGGGATCGGGCCCAGCGGGCTATTGCCGGACTTTCCATGGGAGGCTACCATACGCAGCAGATTACCAATGCCAATCCCGGAACCTTCGACTACATTGGTGTCATGAGCATGGGCGTTTTCGATGGACCTATGGCCCGAAATTACAATCGGGAGGGCCATATCAAACAGTTGAATGCACTCAAACTGGCAAAACCAAAACTCTATTGGATCGCCTGCGGAAAAGATGATTTCCTGTATGAAGGAG
>JAQBNX010000772.1 GCA_028288385.1 Spirosoma sp. | reverse complement strand
TGACTGCGCCTACGCCTGGAAACAAAATACCATTCAAGCGTTCGAGGCCGAAGCCCGCGAACTCACGGCTCACGAACGGCTCGAAGCTATGCTGAGTTGGCGCGACTGGCTCGCTAAGACGCAGGAGAGCGAATGATAAATTGGCAACCCTGGCAATGGTGGATTGACGTAGAGGCGGGGACTAAACCAAGGAGGGAGCGATTTACTTGGTCGCTTAAACGAGAACGTATTCTGTGGGATGCCTTCGTTTTGCCCGTACCTGGACCGGGTTCCGGTCACAGCTATGTATTGCTGCATAGAGTCGAAAGCGACGACCTGTTCTGCGTTTGCGATTCTGGCGGTAATATGGCCAAAACCACTTTGACTAACGTTTCGGATGCATCTTCTGTGCAGGTGGTGTACTCGAAGGCGCTGAATAACCGTAACCTCGCGCGGCTCTTTTTCCTCGGTGAGTGCGGGCAACTCCGGGAGCGAGGTGAAGCCGCTGCCAAAATTGTCGTGGTATCCCCCAATGGAAGTTGCTTATGGGACACATGGCCGGATACATGGCCAGATATTAGATACAATCGCACGAGATTTCGCCTTTTCGCCGGTGAGGGACTGAACGCGTTCATCCATCGTCCTGCTATGCAAATATGGCAAACGTTACAAGACGCCTTAGAAGACCCCCGAAGTGACGCCACTTTCGCCTGTGAATGGTCGGCTAAAACTGACGAACAACGCGCAGATATGGTCTGGAACTGGCCTGCCGCTAAAAGACAGGGGGTGCGTGATGAACTTCAATCGTGGCTCCAATGCTTGTTATGGCGCGAGGACTCGTTGTGGCAGGAACACAAGTATTGGGATCTCTTCGTCCCCAACCCCAACGACATTTGGCTTTATCCCAAAGAGGGGTACAGACATGCAGTTCCTAGCTAACTTAGGCAGGCTATCGAGCAATTATGGCATCGTTATGCACCCTTTCACAACGAAACTTTAAAGTACGGGTCCGCTTCTGATTGGAAACAAAGCACATTCGAGGCATTTCATGTCGAGGTGCGCGAACCCACGGCGCACGAACGGCTCGAAGCTATGCTCCGTTGGCGCGACTGGCTCGCATCTATCGAGAAAAGCGAGTCATGCATTGATACTGATTATCTCCCATAAACTTGTGCCCGATGAGTCCCGCTCCCCTGCCTCAGCCCTCGCCACATACATGCACGAATTGTGGCGCCTCGCTCGGGGCGCTTCCCGCACTTTGCCCGCAGTGCAAGACAATGGTGCATGAATTTCAATTCTCGGTGAAGAGGGGCCGTCCGACTCCGCGTCAGTACCTGCTCACGCTCGCTCTATCGGCAGTCTGGTTACTTGTGGGGTGCGCCTTGATTCCACAGTTGATAATTCGACAGAACGGCCTAGTGGGATTTGACGACCTGGGACTGGAGATGGTTGGCCTCTTGCTCTTCATGATCGTGGGGCCTATTGCTTGTTATTTGCTGATTTTGCGTCGTTCGGTTTCCAAGTAAGCGGGACTATTAACCTTTCCTGATTATGCTGCTTTGGTTAGTGCGGTAAGGGCCGCGTGACGGGGTGGGGCTATATGGGGTGAGATGTGTCCTTGGCTCTTCGAGCGATTGACCTTGCCCTGCGATTAGATTCCTCAGTCGTTCCTCCCTCGGAATGACAACCCATCTCACTCGATGCGACCAGGGCCGCGTGGCGAATATGAGTGATAAGTGGTCACACTATTCGGCTTGAAATGCTCCTCCAACTCTCAACAACTCATTATCCTGCCACCGATTTAGGCTTTTTGATGGCGAAGAATCCGGCCCGCGCCCAGGAGTTCAACCTGTCGTTCGGGACGGCGCGCGTCTTTTATCCCGAGGCGAGCGACGAGAACTGCACCTGTGCCCTGATGCTCGATGTGGACCCCGTGGCGCTGGTGCGCGGCAAGAATTCGGGGGAGGGATTGCTTTCGCAATATGTCAATGACCGGCCCTATGCCGCGACTTCGTTTTTGAGCGTTGCCATCGCGCAGGTGCTGCGCTCGGCCATGAGCGGCGTCTGCAAGGAAAAGCCGGAACTGGCGCAGACCGCTATTCCACTGCGCGCTCAGGTTGAAAGCGTGCCCGGTTCGCCGCCATCGTTGGAACGGTTGTTCGCTCCGCTGGGGTACGAGGTCGAGGCGACTTCGGTTGGGCCGTGTCACTGCCGTCTGGCACTGCGCGCCACGACCAAGCTCAGCGACTTACTCAGCCATTTGTATGTGCTTATTCCGGTTCTGGATGATAACAAGCATTACTTCATTGGCGAGGAAGAAGTCGAGAAACTGCTGCGGCATGGTGCGGGGTGGCTCGAACTGCATCCCGAACGCGAGTTCATCGTGTCGCGCTATCTGAAAAAGCAGAAGCGGCTAATTCGGGTTGCGCTGGAACGGTTGGTGCCGGTTGAGGAAGGCGACGACGCGAACGATGCGGCCAAAGACGAAGAAGAACAGCGCGCCGAGCGACCCCTGTCGCTGCACCAGATTCGTTTGGACGCCGTCGCGGGCGTTTTGAAAGAAGCGGGCGTCAAGCGCGTTCTCGATCTGGGATGCGGCGAGGGGCGTCTGATTCGTGAATTGCTTAAAGACAGTCAGTTCGAGTTCGTGCGCGGCATAGATGCTTCGCACCGCGCCCTCGAAAATGCTTCCGACAAGCTGCGAGTCGAGCGCATGACTGACCGCCAGAAGGCGCGCGTCGAACTGCTTTTTGGCGTGCTGACTTACCGCGACGAGCGTTATTCCGGCTTCGACGGCGCGGCTCTGGTCGAGGTCATTGAACATCTCGATCCGGCGCGTTTACCCGCGCTGGAACGCGTGGTGTGGGAGTTCGCGCGCCCCGGCTTCATCGTGGTGACGACCCCCAACCGCGAGTACAATGCGGTGTGGGAATCGCTGCCCGCCGATTCCATGCGTCACCGCGATCACCGCTTCGAGTGGACGCGCGAACAGTTCGAGTCGTGGGCCAAAGCGGTCGCAGATAAATTCAATTACTCGGTGGAAACCCGCCCGCTGGGACCAGAGCATGAAACTTTGGGCGCCCCTTCGCAGATGGCCATTTTTCGCCGGGGCAATGTATAAGTTTTGAGTCGTGAGTGATGAGTTTTGAGTAACACCCCAATTGGCAAGTGCAATTTTCGTCGGGTTATCTCCCTTTTCCCAAAACTCGTCACTCCCAACTCAAAACTCGAAATATCATGAAAATTACTCTTCCCGAACCCTGTCTGGTCGTGCTGGTAGGCGCGAGCGGGTCAGGCAAGTCGTCTTTTGCAAGGCGGCACTTTCTTCCCTCCGAGGTCGTTTCCAGCGATTTTTGTCGCGGGTTGGTGTGCGACCATGAGAACTCGCTCGAAGCGACCAACGATGCCTTTGCCCTGTTGCATTACATCGTCGAAAAGCGGTTGCATAACCTGAAACTGACCGTCGTTGATGCGACCAACGTGCAGGAGTCGAGTCGCCAGGCGCTGGTGCAACTGGCGCGCAAGCATCATCTGTTTACGGTCGCCATCGTGCTGAACGTGCCCGAAGCGGTGTGTCAGGAGCGCAACGAGGCGCGGCCCGACCGCAACTTTGGCCCGCATGTGGTGCGAAATCACGCGCGCGAACTGCGCGGTTCGCTGCGCTATCTCGAACGCGAGGGGTTTCGCCGAGTTTTCGTGCTGAACGGTGTCGAGGCTGTCGAGGAGGCCACGTTGGTTCGCGAGCCGCTCTTCAATGACCGCCGCGATTTGACCGGGCCATTCGACATTATTGGCGATGTGC
>JAQBNX010000781.1 GCA_028288385.1 Spirosoma sp. | reverse complement strand
ACCTGCGCCGACGGAAAGTAACGGTTGGTTTGCCTGGTAGCCCAGACGGGCACCTCCGCAATAATATGAAGCACTTTCTGTAACAGCGCGTACAACAGCGCTAAACCTAGTCCCTGATACGCTGTTTTGGCAAAGTCACCCCCGCGTTCGCCCGCCATCAGTACAGATGCACAGGCCGTACCTTCGGGATAGGGTAGCGTATCATGTTCCTGTACAATCAGCGATCGGCGTAAGGGAATCATCATCAACGTTCCAACCAGCCCGCCCAGGATAGCCAGCGTTAGAATCGTCCAGTAATTAAAAAAGTCTGCGCTTACTCTATCGGTTAAAAACAAAAAACCTGGCATCGTAAAGACCACTCCCGATGCAATGCTCTCACCTGCTGAACCGGTTGTCTGAATAATGTTGTTCTCGAGGATTGTTGTATTCAGAAATCGACGTCCGAGGGAGATAGCCAGCACCGCAATTGGAATGGAGGCTGATACCGACAGCCCGGCTTTGAGCGACAGATATACCGTTGCTGCCCCAAATAGTACCCCGAACATAGCTCCGGTAATGATGGCTTTGAGCGTAAACTCGGCCGGAGATTCACTTGCGGGAACGAACGGTTTATGTACTGGCGTAGTGTTAGTAATCATGTAGGCGTAATTTGGTCCAAAAGAAATGAAAAACCAGCATCTACCAAAAACGCTTGACAATGTCCCGAATATACCCGTATGTTTGCTATACCAAACCTTATTAAGCGGGAGTAGCTCAGTTGGTAGAGCGGCAGCTTCCCAAGCTGCAGGCCGTGGGTTCGAACCCCATTTCCCGCTCAGTCGTAATAAGTTCTTTATCAGGCACTTAAGGGTAACACCGTAAGTGCTTTTTATTTTTCAAAACCTTTGGTTTACACATAGGTTTACACAAGTCTACTGCGACCGATATCAATATAATCAAACATATAAATGCCCTCAGTACCAACAATTAATGATCAAGGCATGAAAAAAACTGAATTACATCGAATCTGACGAAAAAATCGCTAACCTTAGTGTGTCTTTATTCAAATAAAATAGGTCTACAAGGTTTAATTATTTTATAATTTCTCAAAATAACTAAATTCGACGGAGATAACTTCAGGACATATACTAACGTTACAATGCCAAATAATAACTATCATCTAAAATAAATTTCTAGAATTAATTGAAATGGAAGAATTGATTAAAAAATATAGGATAGAAAAACCTAAATTAGAGTCCTTAAAAATAAGTGTTTTAGGATTACTACCTATTCTTATTGAAAAACCAAATGATAAATCCATAATCCATTTGATTGCCGGTAGAGTGAAGGATGAGGAAAGCCTACAAAAAAAAATAATTAGAAAAGAAGGAAAGTACAATTCCCTTTCAGATATTACTGATATTGTAGGTATAAGAATAATAACTTATTTGGAAAGCCAAGTTGATTATGTTTCTAAAATAATTGAATCAGAATTTATAATAGATAAAGTTAACTCAACAGATAAAAGAAAAGTTGCTACAAACGAATTCGGTTATAAGTCTTTGCATTTCATTGTTTCAATGTCTGAAGACAGATGCAAATTACCAGAATATAAAAACTTTAATAGCATAAAATTTGAGGTCCAGATTAGGTCTATATTACAACATGCATGGGCAGAAATAGAACATGATCTAGGTTATAAAAGCAACATAGAAGTACCTGACACTTTGAAAAGGAATTTTAGTAGACTATCCGCTTTATTAGAGATCGCTGATGTTGAATTTGATAAGTTAAAGAAAGAATTGGTATCATACGAAATTAGTTTACCAAAATTAATTCAAAATTCACCTGAAGAGGTAGAGATAAATAAAGCCTCTTTAATATCATTTAAGCAAACTAACAAAACACTAATCAATGCAAGGAAAAAAATAATAATTGAAGGGGCAACATTTGTAAACTTTGCATTTGGTTATGAGATATTAATATATTCTTGTAATTATTTAGGTTTAACTATGGTCTCACAATTAGAAGAAGTATTAAAAAACGAGGGAGATAAATATCTCAAATTTGTTGAAAAATTCATATCAAAGGTTAAAGATAAATACGTTAATGGCATTAGTGAAAGTATTGAACTCATGTATTTGCTGCATTATATTGCAGCAAAAACACAAAATGAAAGAGAAGTTTCTAATTATTTAGCTTTTTATTCCTCAAAAAATAATTTATTAAGTGCAAAAGGTATCATTGAATTATTTAAGAGTTTAGAGTAAGTGTATTGTAATTTTTTATTATAAAATATGCTACTTTGTAAAAGTCAGTTAAGATACTACTAAAGACACGATAATAAAAAGATATATAATAGCTTAACCATAATTATTTGGGCTTTTATAGTATGGTATTTAGGTATATAATTACCTTATTTTATTTCCTCATTTATACAGAAAATAATCTTCGGCAAATCTTTTTCCATTAGTTCTTGAAAGCGGTTTTCGATTAATATATCAATAGAATCAGCATTAATACCTTTCCCAATCTCATTCTTGGTAACAATACATTTTTGAAAAACTACC
>JAQBNX010000247.1 GCA_028288385.1 Spirosoma sp. | reverse complement strand
CGAAGTCAATATCTTTCATACCCGCCACAACCTCGGTCGTTACGTTACCTCCTACCCCGTACACGATTGGCAGGCCTTGGGGGTTATTTTCTTTGAGATATTGCAGCAATTGGGCTTTCTCAGCCTTCGTTACCGTTGGCGATTCACCCGTAGTGCCTTGCAGCACAATATACCGGACACCTCCCTCGGAGATGTGCCGAATGATACGGCCGAAGCCGTCGAAGTCAATCGAGAGGTCGGTGTTGAAAGGCGTCACAATGGCAACGCCCACGCCGTGATACTTGGTGTTCATGGTAATGAGTAACGGGGTAGTAGGGCAAAGTTACGGGAATTTGATCAAAATTGACGGTGGGTACGTGGCTGGGCTTCGGTCAGCATACCTTTCCATTTTGCAATACCATCAGGCCATTCAGCTCGTAAGGTTTACTCTACTCCTTCAGCATAGCCATAAATTCATCTTCACTGATCATTGGTACGTTTAGTTTCTGGGCGTTGGCAATCTTTGATGGACCTGCGTTTTCTCCAACGATGAGGTAATTGAGTTTCTTTGATATGCCGCTCAGCAGCCGACCGCCATGGGCCGTAATTTTAGCTTCCAGATCCTCGCGGCTGTAATTGGCGAACGTACCGGTATACAGAAATGTCCTGCCTGCCAGCGAGTCACCTTCCCGGATAACGGCTTTACGGTCCGTAGCCATCTGCAAACCGGCGGCCCGTAGCCGTTCCACGTAGATCCGATTGTCGGGATCGGCAAACCAGTCGGCCAGGCTTTGGGCGATCCGGGGTCCTACGTCGGGTACATTGGCGAGGGTTTCTAAGGGAGCTTCCATCAGTGCCTCCATTGACCCAAAATAGGCTACTATCCGCTCAGCTGTCGTATTGCCCACGTAGCGGATGCCCAGCGCAAACAGGACATTCGAAAGCGGTTGCGCTTTAGAGCGTTCAATGGCCGTCATGATGTTCTCGACGGTCTTTTCGCGGAAACTGACGACACGCTTTTTACCCGATTCTTCATCGAAAAATATTTTTTCGATACCCAGCAATTGGTCTGCCCGGAGGTTGTAGAGATCGGCGGGCGTTTGCACTAAGCCACGGTCAATGAGCAGTTCAATTTTCCCTTCGCCCAGGGTTTCGATGTTCATAGCCCGGCGTTGAATGAAATGCTCAAAGCGTGCCTGCCGCTGGGGCGGACAGCCTTTTTCGTTGGGGCAGTAAAAGTGCGCTTCTTTTTCCCGTCGAATCAGCGGAGTTCCACAGGCGGGGCACTGGGCTGGGTACTGAATCGGTTGCGATTGGGCCGTGCGTCTGGTTAAATCAACACCTGTGATTTTAGGGATAATTTCGCCCCCTTTCTCGACAAAAACTGTATCGTGCAGCATCACGCCCAATCGCTCTATTTCGTTGGCATTATGCAGCGATGCCCGCTTGACAACCGTGCCAGCCAGGAGCACCGGCGTCAGCATGGCCACCGGCGTAACGGCCCCTGTTCGGCCTACCTGATACTGGATGCCATTCAGGGTGGTGCTGGCTCCCAGGGCCTTATACTTAAAAGCAATGGCCCAGCGTGGACTTTTAGCCGTAAAGCCCAGTTCAGCCTGCTGGTCGTAACGATTCACTTTCAGTACAATACCGTCAGTGCCTAGTGGCAGGTCGTAGCGTTTGGTGTTCCACTCATCGATGTAGCGCATGACCTCCTGAATATCAGCGCATTTTCGCCAGGTTGGCGACACGTTGAAACCCCAATTTTTCATGGCTACCAAGCTTTCCTCGTGGGTATGAAAGATGGTTTCTTCTGCCAGAAACGAATATACGTAGCAGTCTAAACGCCGTTGGGCAACGGCCGCCGAATTCTGTTGTTTAAACGTACCGGATGCGGCATTACGGGGGTTCGCCAGCAGCGGTTCGCCAATGTCTTCGCGTTCTTTATTAATCCGTTCAAACTCGGCCAGTGGCAGGAACCCCTCACCCCGCACCTCAAACAAGGGCGGTACGGCGCTCCGGCGTTCGGCACCGGCGGAGCTGTTCGTTACTTTTACCCGTAGTGGCACTGTGCGGATGGTCCGGATGTTGTTGGTGATGTCGTCGCCCCGGACCCCGTCGCCCCGTGTGGCCCCCTGTACCAGCACTCCATTTTCGTAAGTCATGCTCAGGGCCACTCCATCGAATTTTAGCTCACAGATGTACTCGTAAGGTTCGTCGCGGAGTCCCCGACGAACGCGGCTGTCGAACTCCACGAGGTCTGCTTCGGAGTATGTATTACCCAGCGACAGCATCGGAAAGCGGTGGTATACCGTAGCAAAATCCTTGCTAATGGTACCACCGACGCGGGCCGTTGGCGAGTCGGGCCTGACGTATTGGGGATATTGTTTCTCCAGAAGGGTTAGTTCCTGAAGCAGTTGATCGAATGTAAAGTCATCGACTTCGGAAATGCTGTTTTGATAATATTGGTCGTTGTACCAGTTAATTTGGTCAGTCAATTCGATTATTCGTTGCTCGGGTATCATAGGTTATAAGCGGTCTCAATGAACAGGCCTCAGCGAGTTGCCGTTGGCTCACAATATAAGCGCGAACGGCCACCAAGTGTTGGCTACTATCTGATAACTCGCACGGTATCGGCAATATGGGTTTTGTTTCTTCATTCGACCAAAAAAAGGTAGTTTTACGGACTAAAAATTTTGAGGCATGACCTTATCAACCCATGTCAGCGGAGGTGCTGCTTTCCGACCGGGTGGCCCAGCCATCATCGCTCCGTCGGTACTGGCCGCTGACTTCGCCAACCTCCAGCGCGACGTTGAACTAGTCAATCGAAGTGACGCTGACTGGTTTCATGTGGATGTGATGGATGGTGTGTTCGTACCCAATATATCGTTTGGGTTTCCTGTGGTCGAAGCCGTTTACCGGCACGCCCGGAAACCGCTCGACGTTCACCTGATGATCGTTCAGCCCGAACGCTACGTAGCGGAGTTTGCCCGCAAAGGAGCTAGTCACATCACCGTTCATTACGAAGCCTGTACGCACCTGCACCGGGTGCTGACCCAGATTCGGGAAGCCGGATGTCAGGCCGGCGTGGCACTGAATATGCAGACGCCCGTGGAGGTGCTGACCGACATTACCGATGCCTTTGATCAGGTGCTCATTATGACCATAAACCCGGGCTTTGGTGGCCAGCAGCTTTTACCCCTGTCTATTCCGAAAGTGCGTAAGCTGCGCCAGTTGCTTCAGGGCGCGGGCAGTTCGGCCCTGATTGGGGTCGACGGCGGTTTGGGGCTGTCTAATACGCCAACCCTGCTGGACGCAGGAGCCGACTATGTGGTAGCCGGTACGTCGGTGTTTGGCGCCGACGATCCGATGGATGCCATTCGGCAACTTAAAAATTGCCGCCAGCCAATGGTTGCCTGATTTTTGCGGTTTATGATCCGCTTTCCATACTTCCATTGAGCCCACCCCTATGAAAATACCCTTTCTGGTCTTTGTTCTCAGTGCCTTCCTGCTGACAACGGCCTGCCGCAAAAGCCCAAGCGATACCGATACGCCACCTGCTACGACTTCTGTTTCCGACACGACCGCATCTCCGGCTCCGCCGGCCCCGGAGTGGGCCCGATATGCCACTATTTATGAAATCAATACGCGGCAGTTTTCTGCGAAAGGTGATTTTAAAGCGGTTGAGGATCAATTGCCCCGCTTAAAGGAAATGGGGGTAGACATTCTCTGGTTCATGCCTATTTATCCCATTAGTCAGAAAAACAAAAAAGGAACCATTGGCAGTCCCTATGCGGTAGCTGATTACAAAGCCATTAACCCTGACTATGGAACAATGGCCGATTTTAAGGCCCTGGTCAAGCGGGCACACGGGCTGGGATTACGCGTTATTATGGACTGGGTACCCAATCACACCGGTTGGGATCATGTTTGGGTAAAGCAGCACCCCGACTGGTACACGCTGGTGCATGGCCGGATGATTGCCCCCATTGACCCTAAAACCAAGAAGCCAACGGATTGGACTGACGTTGTCGCCCTTAATTATAACAATCCGGATATGCGCAAAGGCATGATTGAGGCCATGCAGTACTGGATCAAAGAGTGCGATATCGACGGGTATCGCTGCGACGTAGCAGGCTATGTACCCAACGATTTCTGGGCTGAATTGCGCCCACAACTGGATAAACTCAAGACTGTGTTCATGCTCTCAGAGTGGGAAGATGAGCCCGATCAGTTTAAGAGTTGTTTTAACATGAACTACGGCTGGGCCATGCATCATGTGATGAAGGCTGTGGCCAATGGTGACCTCACGGCAGACAAGATTGACTCCCTGCGAGATGTTAACCAAAAGCGCTTCCCCAGTTGGTACTACCAGATGTTGTTTACGCAGAATCATGACGAGAACACCTGGAATGGCACCCTGGCAGAATCCTTCGGCCCGGCCGCCGATGCCATCATTGTCTTGAGTAGTACATTGGAAGGAATGCCCCTGGTTTACAATGGCATGGAGTCAAACCTGAACAAACGGGTTGCGTTCTTCGAGAAAGACACCATTCCCTGGGGTCGGTATGAAAAAAGTGATTTTTTCAAGACCCTCCTAACGCTGAAACACCGTAATCGGGCGTTATGGAACGGAACTGCGGGGGGCAAAGCTGTGAAGATACCAACCGACCGCGACGATAAAGTATATGTGTTTCATCGGCAGCGAGACACCGACCGCGTCATCGTAGTTCTAAATCTGAGCGCCCAGCCCCAAACGGCTCATCTTGGTGGCGATGGTTACGAGGGCATCTACACGGACGTATTCAGTCACCAGCCGATCACGTTAAAATCCGATATTGTCCTCAGCCTCAAGCCCTGGGAATACCGGGTGTTAACAAACTGAAGCAGAAAATACTGACAATTAACTATGCGTACGCAGCGACTTCTGCTTTGCCTTAGTTTGATCACCCTTGCGTTGGGCTGCCCGGCACAATCGGTGCAGTGGGCTAGCCGCGTTGTGGGTGTATCGTCGGAGAAAAAAGGCGAATCAACGGGAGAGCAGTACCGGGCCACACAGGCCCTGGGGCGACCCAGTAAAGTACCGGAAATAGGCCAGAGTCCGTGTGCCTGGGCACCCGCTACTCCCGATGGCGCGACCGACGAGTGGATTCAGGTTGCGTTTGATACACCCCTGCACGCCCGCCAGATCGTCGTAGCTGAAAACGTCAATCCAGGAGCCGTAGTGCAGGTAATAGTCATCGACGAAAAAGGCGCTCAGCACATCGTTTATCAAAACCCCGGTACCCAGGCACGACCCGATCCGCTGCTGCACGTTTTCCCGAAAGACTTCTCATTTCTTTGCCGGCAGATGAAGGTGGTATTAAATGGAGCCGCGCTGAAGGGCATCAATCAAATCGACGCCATTGGTATATCAGAAGACCCAAAACCCATTACGGCCGGTATTAACGTATCAGCTGCTACGCCGAAGGATATTCAAAAAGAAAACCTGGGCAAAACGGTGAACTCGCCGGGTCAGGAGGTCGCACCCGTCATCTCGCCCGATGGCCGGACGCTCTATTTTACCCGAAATTTTAACAAAGCCAATCTTGGTGGGGCCGACCGGCAGGACGTCTGGTATTCAACCCTAGAATCTGGTTCAAATGGCAACCCACCCGGTTGGAGCGAAGCCGTCAATATTGGGCCACCTATTAACAATGCAGGCGACAATGCCATCAGCGGTATGTCCACTGACGGACGAACGGCCTACCTCATCAATATCTACCGACCCGATGGTGGACTGTCATTTGGCATCTCCAAATCCACCCGAACCAAAGCCGGCTGGTCGCAACCGGTCGAGTGCAAAATTTTAAACAATTATAATCTGCACGAAAAAAATCAGCTTGAATTCTGCATCTCTCCCGATGGGCGGGCTATTATTCTGGCTGTTCAGCGAAAAGATACCCGGGGCGACCGGGACCTTTACGTGTCACTGCTTCGGCCCGACCGCACCTGGTCCGAACCGGTGTCGTTGGGTAGAGTCATCAATACCGCCGACTTCGAGAGTTCGCCGTTTCTGGCCGCCGATGGCCGAACACTTTATTTTACATCAGCGGGCCATCCAGGCTATGGCAACGGCGACATTTTTGTGGCGCGTCGGCTCGACGAATCCTGGGGCAACTGGAGTGAACCCGAGAACCTTGGCCCGGCAGTAAACACCGACGAATGGGACGGCTATTTTACCATTCCGGCCTCGGGCGACTACGCGTATCTAAGTTCACGGGCAGGGTCTTTAGGCGAAGATGATATTTTTCGGCTTAAACTCTACCCAGCCATCAAACCCGATCCTGTGGCCATCGTGTCGGGGCAGGTACTCGATGCCAAAAGCAAAAAACCCATTGCCTCCGAAGTAATCTCGAGTGTTTTCAACGAAACTAATGACATTGCCAGGGCCGACTACAGCCCCGAGACGGGTGAGTATAAGCTTATTTTGCCTACGCAAAAGATCTATAACCTGAAGGCAACAAAAGAAGGTTATTTTCCAACCACCGAAACGCTCGACCTGAGTAAGGATAAGCGTTTTCGCGACATACGACGCAACCTGTATCTGGTAAAAATTGAGTCGGGGCAAAAGATAACCATGCGCGAGGTGCTGTTTGAACAGGGTCAGTTTTCGCTCCAGCCGGGAGCCAGTGCCGAGTTGGACCGCATTAGCGATATGCTCAAAACGTACCCAAACATGGCTATTCTGGTTGAGGGACATACCGATAATCAGGGCGACTGGGAACCCAATATGAAGTTGTCCGAAGACCGGGTTAGGGTGGTGAAGGCGTATCTAACGGGTAAAGGCATCGCCGATACCCGCATCCGAACCAAAGCGTGGGGACCCAGTAAGCCGATTGCCAGCAACGAAACCGACGAACGGCGTAAACTCAACCGCCGGGTCGAATTCACAATTCTGGCTATGTAGCAATTGGCAGTGCTATTCTCCTGAAGCCTGGTTATTCTGAACTCAGGCGCACTAAAAAAGCCAGATGGAAAATTCCATCTGGCTTTTTTAGTGCGCCTGAGTAAATTTATTTAGGCGTTACATCCCATAATACATCCGCAATGTGAGCCATACCATCATCGTCTGGATGTTTATCAGTCGCTGCATCACCATAAATGCTCGGGTTTAAGGCATAGTAGCTATTAATCAGACGATTCGGCCACATATTCGAAAAATCGGCAAGGGGGTAGCTCCGCTCAGCGGCCACGGCGCGGATAGCCTTATCATAATTTGGCTTATCCCATACCGAAGTTGACAAAACAACTTTGGCACCCGGCGACTGGGAGATTAACTTATCAATGAGCGCCTTCAACCGGCTTTGATAAAGCGATTGGTCGGTGATTTGCTCGTCAGCTACGTTCTCCCCTAATCGAATGTAGACCAGATCGGGTTTCCAGGATGCAACCGGATCGAAGCGGCTTAGATCGATGCCATTGATAGTACTTTGTCCTTCCCAGAAAGGCCCGGTTGCATCATCAAGTTGACCTCCCATGTCCCACGTGGCAAACATGCGGTTGTCAACATTTGGGTTCAACGTTTTAAGCTTAGCCGACATCAGATGGAAATAGTCTTTATCGGGCGACGTAGCGGCCATACCCCTTTTGGGGTTTTGAGCATTGGTGATAAAAAACTGGCTGCCCCCATGAACGGTAATTGAATTACCAACAAACAATACCCGATTGTAGCGAGTGCCAGTGGTGTTGGTGCAGGCCGTAACCGTTACTTGGGCAGAAGGAGCGCTGACACAGCCATTGACCGTACACGTAGCACTGTAGCTACCCGCAGCATTGACACTAAGGCTCGATCCGGTTTGCCCGCCCGACCAGGTCACCGTTCCACTACACCCGGCCGCCGTAAGCATAAGGGTCGAGTTATTACAAATCTGGGTCCCACCCGAAGTGCTTAGTGTTGGCGCTGGTGGAGGTGAACAGGCAGGGGCAGGACTGGTAGATGGAGGGTTGTTTGTCGTGGCGACAGCATACACTTGCTTGCCCGCACCGGGTACGCTGAAGGTGAATGAACAGCCCGCTCCCCCATCGCCTGCCGGACGAACAGACAGCGTATAGGTTCCCTGGTTCATCCCTGTCTGGGCCCAGAACCAATTGCCCCCCCCTGCATTATAGGTTCTTACCCAGTCAACCAGGGAAGGACCACTGAGTTTGATCTGGGGGTCACTGACTGACGAGTTTATACCAATGCTGATGGAACTGTTACCCCCATCCCAACCGTAGCTGATGGCGCTGATGCTCGACGCACAGGCTCCTGAGCTTGCCGGGGCCGGGTCTGTTGTAGTAGGTGTTGTCGTGGCGGGGGGCGTTGTAACCGTAGTAGTTGCGGTAACAGGTGCAGTGGTAGCAGGGGCTGTCGTTGTAGACGTCGGGGCTGTAGGGGTCGTTGCTGGGGTAGTAGTGGGTGCAGTCGTTGTTGTAGAGGTGGGAGCGCTCCCTATACCCGGGCAGATGGCTGTTTTGCGCGGGCTACCCGACAGATCCTGTGACGTTTCTGTTGGTCGCACCGAGAGTGTTAGCGGAGCATTTGCTTTGTAATTTTCAGGAATCACCCATACAAAGCCATATTTATTATAGTCTTTTACACCAAAAGCATTCGCTACGTCCTGCCGAGCCTGTTCGGTCTGTAGGCTGGCTACCTTGACACCATTGATATAAATGTCGACCTGGGGCGACTGCCGAAGATTGTTCATGTCCATTACCCAACCCGAGACTTCATCGCAGGCTGCATAATCCAGATAACCCCTGTAAGAACCGGCCGCAGTGCGGGCGGCTCCAGGGGCAGTAGACTCCGTAATGACATACAGCGTAACCTCGGCCGGATTCGTCGATCTCCTGGCGGCTTTGCGAAGTTGGGAAACAGTTGTCTCAGCCGATACGGTCTGAAGCGTAACAACCGATTTTTCTGCAAATAGGCTTTGATCGTTCGCCTGACCATGGCTTCTTAAAAGCCGAAAACTTGAGCCAGGTGTTACAGACCGGAAACGCCCTTTGAGACGGTAGGCTTTTACAGGTTGTGACGCATAAAGATGGCCAACTACGTAGTCAACGAAATCACCCCCCGTCTGCTCAAAACCAGGTGGAAGAATCAACTTAAGGGTATATGCATTGGCACCAGGCAAAAAAAACAACTCACCGGGCGCTACGTTCAATAACTGGGCGGTTATCGTAAGATTAACCTCTTCGTCAATATTAATTTGCTGCCTGTCGCACTGAATCGAAAACCGGATCGGATCCGGACCCATATTTAAGGGATCACCTGTATAAGTTTCTTTTATATATCGATTGTAATTCAGGTTTTGAGTAATAGACGCCCCCGCTTTTAATAGGGTAGTTGTATGGCGTGTCGATGATAGGATTTGCTGACGCTGGTGATGCCGACCAATAGTTGGTGAAGGAAAAGTGGGGGGATGATTGGAGCC
>JAQBNX010000243.1 GCA_028288385.1 Spirosoma sp. | reverse complement strand
TATCCTGTACAGGACTACTCCGTTCTCTGCAACGTGTCAGTACTGTACGGTGCTCATTTTGCCCCGTTTTTCGAGGGGCCACCCCAATCAATTTTTTTGGCAGATGGCTCTGCCGTGGCCATCAAATCAGGCGCGGTAATAAATGCGTAGAAACACGGGTTACTCTAAACTAGCAAACTCGCCAATCCTTAGTTGACCCTGAGTTTTTGTCCTGGTCTAACGCGGGCTCGCGAAGAAAGGTGATTTTTGCGCGTCAGGGCCGATACCGACATGCCGTAGCGGCTGGCGATACTCGATACAGTCTCTCCCGAGCGGACCTTGTGAAGTACCGTCCGTTTGAATTTAGGCTTGAAACTATCATCCGATGAGCGGCCCCCGCGCAGGTAGTCCCAAACGTTGCCCGTGAGCACAAAATGGTCGGAGTTGATCGTATTGGCCGGGAATGAGTAAATATTGAGCGGACTAAAGGGGTTGCCTTCGTAGCGCGTTTCAAAGTGCAGGTGCGCCCCATAACTCCGGCCTGTGTTGCCCCCTAATCCTAACTGGTCGCCGGCTTTGATGAGCTGACCCGTCTCAACGGTCTGTTTGGACATGTGCCCATAGAGGGTTTCAAGGCCGTTGTAATGACGGAGCAGCACGTAGCGGCCATAGCCGTTGCCATCCCAGCCAACGACCCGCACAATACCATCGAAGGCTGCGTAGACCGGCTCACCGGTTTCAAGATCGAGGTCAGTGCCCGTATGCCAGCGTCCCCATCGATATCCAAAGTTTGACGTCATCTTGCCTTCTGCCAGCGGGGCTGACCAAAACCGATTGGCTGGCGGGTCGTATAGTTTAATATCAATGGCCTCGTTAAACTCCAGTGGGTTAATGTTGTAGGGGTCAATCGTGCGCGAATCCCAGACGGCATAATAATCAGCGATCTTTACCCATTCGGTGCCAACTAGTACCGAGTCGATTACTTCGACGACGCTGGTCTCTCCCTGGTCGATCTGGCTGGTATCTTCACTAACGACGGGATTTAATTTCTTTTTGGGTTCAAACTGGTTGTTGTAGCGTAGGTGGGCCGGCTCCTGTTCAAACAAACCTTCGCCTTTTAAGGACTGTTCAACGACTGGTGAAGTGGTACCAGGCTGATTTTTGGGCATGATGCGCAGGCCGTTTTTGAACCGTCCGCGTTCCTGAGCCTGTGTTGACAGGGTTATGCACAAACACCCAAGGGCCAGCACCCACTTAATGGTAGATCTTCTCATCGTAATCAAAGATGAGTTTATGGTGGTTGGACTATGGGTTTTCAGTTGACTAACGAATTGGTGTTCGGCGTCATTCATTCAAAAACTCATAAGCTACCAGCCACAAACCAATAGGTTAATGAACAAGCTGTTGTTCCTGCATTTCCAGCGTAACCAGATAGCGCTCGGCGTCGAGAGCCGCCATGCAGCCCGTGCCGGCGGCCGTGATGGCCTGACGGTATACGTTATCCTGAGCGTCTCCGCAGGCAAATACGCCGGGTATGTTTGTTCGGGTGCTGCCTTTTTCCGTCAGGATATAGCCGTGATCGTCCCGTTCGATATAATCCGCAAAAATGGCTGTATTGGGTGTGTGTCCAATGGCCACAAAAAAGCCGGTCACGTTTAATACGCTCGTTTCACCCGTACTGGTATTTTTTACTAAAGCGCCCGACACACCATCGTCGCCCAGAATTTCCTGGGTTTGGGTATTGTAAAGAATTTCGATATTGGGTGCCGTTTTTACGCGTTGCTGCATGAACCGTGACGCCCGCATCTCGCCCCGGCGCACAATCATGTACACTTTTCGGCAGAGATTGGCCAAGTAGCTGGCTTCTTCGGCCGCCGTATCGCCCGCACCCACAATAGCTACATCCTGCCCCCTAAAGAAAAACCCATCGCAAACCGCGCAGGCTGATACGCCCCGGCCATTGAGCCGCATCTCCGACGGCAGACCAAGCCACTTGGCCGAGGCACCCGTCGAGATAATGACTGAATCGGCCGTTACTTCGTGCTGATCGTCAACGATAACTTTGTGAGGATGACCCGAAAAATCAACGCTCGTGACCATGCCATAACGCACATCGGTACCAAATCGGCTGGCCTGCTTCTCCAGGTCCTGCATCATCTGCGGACCCTGAATACCATCGGGATAGCCGGGAAAATTATCGACTTCGGTCGTAATGGTCAGCTGACCGCCGGGTTGCGGTCCCTGATACATAACGGGATTCATGTTGGCACGGGCTGCGTAAATAGCAGCGGTATAACCGGCCGGGCCGGAGCCGATAATCAGGCACTTAACGTGTTCGGTAGTCATTCCAATGGGGCAAATAAGTTGTCTGCAGATTAAGTCCATCCTGCACATCAGGCATGATGGTATAAAGACAACATACACAAAATTGAAAAAATTTCGCTTCGGGAGCAAGAATGAAGACCCAGTATAGTCAGCAGAGGAGTCTAAAGCCCTGCCAGTTTATGGCTTAGACGAGATACATACTTGGGTATTACATACTGGTCAGTGGGTACTCCCAAAGTTTTCATTGGGTATGAGTACCTTCGCAGTATCTGTCAATGAACATGCGCTTATTTCTTTTTTTGCTGCTGATGTCAGCGGTTGTCAGTGCCCAAACGCTGCCAGTGCTCGATCAGACGCCTACCCGTCTACACTGGTACCGCCTAAAAACGCCCCACTTCCGCGTACTATACCCCGAAGGGTTGGACACGACGGCTCAACAAGCGGCCCAGCGGTTCGAAGCACTGTACGAACCTGTTAGCGCGTCGCTATCTCGGCGCCCCCGGCCCATTTCGGTACTGCTTCAGAACCAGACCACCATCAGCAACGGCTTTGTTACCTTGTTCCCGCGCCGGTCCGAATTTTTTGCCGTGACCCCACAGGATCCCGGTCTATTGGGTACAAACAACTGGCTCGATTTGCTGACCGTACACGAATACCGGCACGTAGTGCAGAACGATAAAGCCCTGCAAGGCTACGGCCGGGTGCTGTATTCGCTGCTCGGAAACACGGGTCTTCAGTTTCCTTTGCTGACGGTGCCCGACTGGTTTGCCGAAGGTGATGCCGTTAGTACCGAAACCCTGCTCAGTTCCAGTGGCCGCGGCCGTATCCCGAACTTTGACGTGGGAATGCGGTCGAACCTGCTGGCTGGCAGGCAATACGCTTATCAGAAAGCCGTAGGCGGATCCTACCGGGACAATGTGCCAAACCACTACGTCCTGGGCTATTTTCTGACAACCTACGGAAAACAAACATACGGTCCCGATGTCTGGAGCCGGGTGTTGAACCGGAATTACCGTCGGTTTCCGTGGCCGTTTGCATTCTCGGCCAGCATTCAAAACGAAACGGGCTTACGAGTGGAAGATCTTTACCGCAAAACAATGGACGATCTGACCGAAACGTGGCGAAAGCAACAATCGAACCTGACTATTACGCCTGCTGCAATGTTTCCGGTCAGGGTAGAGCAGGAGAGGGGCAGAAAACCAGTATTCACGAACTACCAGTATCCGCAATTCCTGACCGATTCAACGGTTCTCTGCGTCAAGAGTGGTTTGGGCGACACACCCCGGCTGGTTATTCTGGATAAAAACGGGCAAGAAAAGCAGGTATATGTGCAGGGATTTACGAATGATCCTGGGATGCTGTCGGCCACACCAACCAAAGCCTGCTGGATTGAGTTTGGCTTCGACCCACGCTGGGGACAGCGGGACTATTCAAACATCCGGCTGCTCGATTTAAGAACGGGCAAACGCATCCTTCTGCCGAATTATGGGGCTGGGCATCGTGCACGCTACACCGCAGCGGCTCTTTCGCCCGATAATGCCCGAATCGTGGTCGTTGATAATACGGATGGGAACAAAACTCAACTAGTGGTACTGGATGCCAGAACCGGAAACATACAAAGCAGACTCTCAAATCCTGATAACGAATTTTATCAGCACCCCCGCTGGCAGGCCGACAATCGGACCCTTATAGCAGTGGTGTTAAAAAATGGCAAAAAAACGATCCAGCGCATCGATAGTAAGGAGAATAGACGTAGTGATGTGCTGCCACGTACCAACGAAAATCTGAGCAACCCCCAGCCCTGGGGTAACTATATACTCTATAATTCACCCCGGTCAGGCATCGACAATATTTACGCCGTCGATACGCGAACGAAGGCCATTTTTCAGGTAACATCGCGATCACTGGCAGCCTATCACGCGGCTGTTTCGCCCTCGGGACACCGGCTGGCGTTCGACGATTTCAGCGCTGATGGCTATCGGGTTGCCGATATGGCCCTCGACCCTGCTTCCTGGAAGCCCGTTGTTGCCGGCTCACCCGATGTTAGTTTAACGCAGGCTGCCCGCTATTTTGGTTCCGGTCGGGATGGTTCATTGATCAAACAGGAACCTGGTGCGGCCGAGGCTCGTCTGATTCTACAAGATTCGGTGTCCTCCCCAAGGCGCTACCTCCCTCAGCGGTATCGGCGGCTCGCCAATGCCATCAATGTGTACAGTTGGGGCCCCATTGTTGGATCAACGGGTCAGGAGCTAAGCGTTGGGTTTAACTCACAGGATCTCTTGAGTACAACACAGATTGGTGTTGGGTATACCTACTATCAGGCTGAGCGCGTAGGGGCATATTTTGCCAATCTGAGTTATCAGGGCCTATACCCGATTCTTGACCTCAGCTTCCAGCGTGGCAACCGAAACACCACACTCTATGTAGACCGGGTAATACCACAAGACAGCCTGCGAACTGATCGCTGGCAGTACAACCAGCTGACGGCTGGGGTTCGTCTGCCGCTGCGGCTGACCCAATCTAAATATACCCAGAACCTGAACGTATCGGCCTATTACAACTACTTACAGGTTAGCGGCTATGACCTGCCGTATCGGTTCGTGACGGAGGTTGGTACGGCAGGATCGTTGAATGCACTGACCTATGGTTTGAGTTATTCGCGACTGCTTCGGCAAAGCAAACGTGACGTAGGGCCACGCTGGGGCCAGAGTCTGTCGGCCACCTGGCGAACAACGCCTTTTGGCGGTCGGCTTCAGGCTGAGCAGTGGGGTGTTCAGGCTAACGTATTTTTTCCGGGATTGGGCCATCATCACTCACTGCGGTTTCGGGGTGGGTATCAGCACCAGGATCGGGGAACGTACCGTTTCAGCCCGGCCGTGTTTTATCCACGGGGGCAGGCCTATGTCAGCGACGACCGTATTGTGTCGGGTAGTGCCGAATACCGACTTCCACTGGCCAGCCCGCACTGGTCACTGGGGCGGCTGCTCTACGTGCAGCGAATTAAGGCGGCCGGTTTTATCGACGCAGCCATGGGCCAAAGCATCCTGGATGTTCGCGACATCTATGGGCGTTTGCGCGGCTACGAAACCGTTAATCGGCGCTATCAAACCACCGGTCTCGACATTTCCTTCGTATTTAACGTACTTCGGCTACGAACGCCCTTGGAGGTCGGTGTCAGAACCATCTATAACCTTACTACCGGCGAATGGATAGTGCAACCGCTGGTGATCGATATTGGGTTTTGAAAACTCAAACGAAAGCTCTCTCTAGACATTACGCCTTATAAAAAATCCATTTCGATAATTCGCGGTACGTTGGTTTTTTGCCGTACATGAGGATGCCAACGCGGTAGATACGGGCGGCCAGCCAGGTGGTACCGATGAAGCCCAGTACCAGCAGGGTCATGGAAAGCACCAACTGCCAGCCGGGCACGCCCAGTGGCAGCCTGACCATCATTATGATAGGTGAGGTGAATGGAATAATCGAGGCCCAGAAAGCCAGCGTACTGTCGGGATCGCGCAGGACGAACTGGGCAATAATAAATGAGAAAATAATGGGCATCGTCACGGGCAGCATAAACTGCTGGGTGTCGGTTTCATTATCAACAGCAGCTCCAATGGCTCCGTAGAGAGCACTGTAAAGCAGGTAGCCACCGAGGAAATAGAAAAGAAAACAGCCGATAATGAGCGGCAGGTTCAGGTTTTGGACTGAACTGATGAATGAAGTGATCGGATTACTGGCTGCCTTACTAACGGTCTGTGGCGCATCGGCTGGCTGACCGACTTGGGCCTGAATCGAAGACTGAACCGTTGGCCGGTTGGTGAACTTGCTCCCAAACAAAACGGTGCCCGCCGAGGTGATACCCACCGACAGCAAAATCCAGAGCGTAAATTGGGTTAGACCAACGAGACCAACCCCCAATATTTTGCCCATCATCAACTGAAAAGGCTTCACCGACGAGATGATGACTTCAATGATGCGGTTTGTTTTTTCTTCCACTACGCCCCGCATTACCTGCATACCATAGACCATGACGGTAATATAAATCAGGATGGCGCACAGCAAACCGATAATGGATGCCGCACCCGTGCTACTTTGCTTCTCGCCCTCGTCACTTAGACTGATGGTTTGAGCATCCACGTCTACTTTGGCCTCATCAATCACCTGGCGCGTTATGCCCGACTTGGTGAGCTTTACGTTCTCGATTTCCTTTTCAATGGTTCGCTCAATGCTTGATTTAAGGTCAAAACTGACCCCCTTTTCGGCAAATAACTGAACACCTTTCGAGTTGTCCAGGACATCTTCCGGGATGTAAACCAGGACGTCATTACCGCTTTTAGGAAACGACTTCTTTGCTGTTGCAATGGGCGTTTTTATAAACGAGAACAACAGCGAAGAGGAGTTTTTAAACTTGCCGACAAACTGTCCGCTCTCATCGACTACGGCCACTTTTTTCTGGTCAATGGAGCTAATGGCTGCCCAACCCGCCAGTCCGTAAAAGGCAGCTATTAATAGCGGCCCCAGGATTGTCATGACCAAAAAAGATTTTTTACGCACTCGTACCAGGTATTCGCGTTTAATAATGAGGAAGATGATGTGCATAAGGTTACTAAGTGAAAGCGGGAATTGAGGAAATAAAAGAGAAATTAATGTCTGTTCACTCAGTAGCCTCACCAACGGCCTGGATGAAGATGTCGTTCATACTGGGAATGTTTTCGCCAAAGGCCCGGACGGCTACCCGGTCAAGTAAGTGACGGATGAGTTCATTTACGGCCGCATCAGGCGGAATCTTAATGTCGGCCCGCAGAAAATCATCGTCAACCGAGCGGGTGTTCATTATGGAAAAAGCAGGCGGGAGGTCGTCGAGCGTTCCCTGGTACTCAACGTGGTAAGTATGGGTCTTAAACTGCTCCTTAATGGCCCGCTTTGTACCGTCAAGCACCTTGTGCGACCGATGAATTAGAGCAATGTGGTCGCACAGTTCTTCTACGGATTCCATACGGTGGGTTGAGAAAATAATGGTTTTGCCCCGTTCTCGTAGTTCCAGGATCTCGTCTTTAATGAGGTTAGCGTTGATAGGGTCGAAGCCAGAAAAGGGCTCGTCGAGAATAATCAGGTCAGGTTCGTGCATGACCGTCGCCACAAACTGCACCTTTTGCTGCATTCCTTTGGAAAGGTCTTCTACGTTCTTGGTCCACCAGGTTTTGATGTCGAATTTAATGAACCACGTCTTCAACTTCTCCATCGCCTGCCTCTCGCTCAGGCCTTTAAGTTGAGCCAGGTAAAGCAATTGTTCACCAACCTTCATTTTTTTGTAAAGGCCGCGCTCTTCGGGCAGGTAACCAATGCGTTTAATATGGTCCGGATTCAGGCGTTCACCCCCGAGGATTACCTCACCCGCGTCCGGGGCCGTTATCTGATTAATGATGCGGATCAGTGAAGTTTTGCCCGCACCATTGGGGCCGAGCAGCCCAAAAATGCTGCCTTTGGGTACGGCTAAACTTACATTGTCCAGTGCCCGGTGTTCGGCATACTGCTTAACGATGTGGTGGGTTTCAAGAATGTTCATGCTGTTCAGGTCAGCGTTAGTTTAGGGTAAGGCAGTTCAAACATCGATGTTCGGTTGCAACCAGCCAACCAAATTACGGATGAACAGCCAAACGGCGTTACGGACGGTCATAAAAAAGGCCGCAACTACCCAAATTGCGGCCTTTTATGAGATTAGCTGCGTGTCATCGGTAATAATCCCGTACTTGAAACAACAGCATCAGGAACAGTAATCCGAGCAAAATGCCAATTATACTGAATGAGAACAGGCTGCTTAAAATACTGAGGAGTTGTGCATAGTAACTAAGCACCCAACCCGACCGCTTGCGGTTGAAAAGGCCCGGCAGGGCCAATGCCCCCAAAACCAAACCAATCACCGAAAGAATCATGGTAACCGTGTAACCAATCCCACTGCCGATGCCACCCAGAAAGGATACCGGCATCAATGCCGCGCCAATACCGAGAAAGACCAGGATGGCCGGTAAGGTGAGCAGTAAGAGCACGAGCGAAACAATAGGCCAGTATTTTACAAAGCCTTCCCGAAAATTCACCGGAAATTGAAACGGAGCGTTGACTGTAAAGAGTGGAGCCAACTCGGTCTCCAGCATTGCAGACTGATTCATGAGAGGAAATGGTTTAGGTATAATCCATGAAATTAGATTTTAACGGCAACCTACGAATTTACTGATACTGAGTGCAAATCCAGGTTAACGTATTTAATCTATTGTTTACTAGGCGGTAACTTCGTTCGGCTCAATGGATTGCGTTCGAAATTCTCCCTCCCATTTAGAGATGATGCAGGTGGCCACTGCATTGCCTGCTACACTCGTTGCACTGCGCCCCATATCGAGCACCTGGTCGATACCCAGCAGTAGGGCAAGTCCCTCAGCAGGCAGGTTAAACATGGACATGGTTCCGGCTATAATAACTAATGAAGCCCTGGGAACACCAGCAATGCCTTTAGACGTAATCATTAGCGTAAGCATCATGGTAATCTGTTGTTCAAGGCTGAGTGGTATGTGGTAGGCCTGCGCGATAAATGCGGTGGCGAACGTCATGTAGAGCATCGACCCGTCTAGGTTGAATGAGTAACCTAGCGGCAGAACGAATGAGATAATTCGCTCCGAACAGCCAAATCGACGTAGGGCCTCAATGGTCTGCGGAAACGAAGCCTCCGAACTGGCCGTACTAAACGACAGGATAATGGCATCTTTAATTTCGCGCAGCAGGGCTACATAGGGAACCCGCGCGACCAGGCAGATAGCACCCAGCACAACGAACATAAAAAAAAGCAGCCCACCAAAAAAACAGAGAATCAGGTAGGCATAACCGGTCAGAATACCCAGTCCCTGCTGCGCAACAATAGCCGCAATAGCGCCTAACACGCCAAACGGTGCAAAGCCCATTACGTAACTGGTCACTTTAAACATGATGTGCGAGAGTGCATCCAGGGCCTTGATCATGATTTTGCCCTGCGCTCCAACTGACCCTACGGCAATGCCAAAAAAGATGCTGAACACCACAATCTGAAGAATTTCGTTGGTGGCAAGTGCTTCGACGAAACTAGTGGGAAAGATATGGGTGATAAAAGTCTCAAACGTAAACTTCTGTACTTCAATACCCGTGTCGGTTCCTTTAGCGGGCAGCGGCAGGCTCATTACCTCACCCGGTTTCATGATGTTGACAACCAGCAAGCCAACGACCAGCGACAAGATCGTAGCAAAATAGAAGTAAGCTAGTGTTTTAAGCCCAATACGCCCTACGGCCCCAAAGTCGCCGAGTTTGGCAATGCCAACAACGAGCGTCGCAAACACCAGCGGCCCAATGATCATTTTGATGAGCCGCAGGAAGATTTTCGACAAAATATTGAGGTCGGTGCCTGAGAAGCCCGCATCGGTCGCCGGAAAAAAGTATCCAATAGCAATACCGAGCACCATGCCCAGAAAAATACGCGTTGTCAGGTTAGGTAGTCTCATGCAATCAAGTGTAAAGAGCCGTATGGGCAAAAGTAACTGAATATGGGGAGTTCAAAAAGAGAGTAGAGACGCACAAGCTAAGGTCGATGGGTTATTATCCCTGACTGCCGGGAAAGCCTGACAATAAAAATAACCTTTACGCTTGCGTACGTAGAAATAGGCCATTATTAGGAAAATGAATGGTTGAAGGGTATAACCGCTACGGGAATCAGCCCTTGCCAAAGATCCGCTTATAAATGGGCTTACGGTAAGCAAACTGGAGCCACATAAGCGGAAACACCAAGTAATCTGACATCCAGAAAGGCGTTTGGTACCGTATATCATCCACAATGACTGTACCGCCTGCCGAATCGCTTACTAACCGGTGGCGATGGTGCCAGTGGGTTAAAAAGAACGGTAGTTTGGTTCCTTGATCAATAAAATAGATTTCGTCTGGGCTGGTCTGTTGATCGGTGATCGTGCTGATCCAATCCTGCCGGAAAAGCAAAAAATTCAGCCTCAGGTGAACCACATCGCCCAAATGGCACCCATCGAATCGAATCACATCGACCGGAGGAAATGGCGGGCTTAACTGGTCGAACAGCGCCTGATTAAAGCCTGCCCATACAGCGTCCAGCGGTTGACGAACATGCGTTTTGAGAAGAAGATGCATACGGATGGAGCGCGAAATTGAGCGTTTAATTAGCTTTTAGAGAAAAAATAATACCGTATAATTGATAAATTCAGGAATACCTGCCAATTTGACCATCTGTCTTCGGCTTCATGTGAGCCAAACCGGGCAGATTTCCGATCGGTATATGACTCGCTTAGGACGATGGTCACTCGGTTGGCTGATGATGAACCTGCTCTTCGGGGCAATGCCACTATTTGCTAGTAACACGCCAGAGCCAGAATACCTTACTGTACGTAATGGCCTGCCCCAGGGATTTGTAAAGTCGCTGATTCAGGACCGGCGCGGCTTTATCTGGCTGGCTACGCGCGATGGTCTATGCCGCTATGATGGGGTTCGCTTTCGAATTTATAACCACGACCCGCAACGGGTCGGCTCACTCTCGTTCAGCAGCATTTATGAGATTAAGGAAGATAAGAAGGGAAGGCTTTGGCTTCGTACGGAGAATAACAACGTAGACTGTTTCGATCCTGTTACGGAGCAAACCCACCGGATATCGGCATCGCCCCAGTTTCGCCAGGCTGTTGGCCGTCATTCACTCGTGGGTATCTTTCCTGACCAATACGGTAATGTTTGGGTCGCAACGCGAACGAACGGTTTTTTTCGTCTGAGTCAAAGCGGCATCGTCTCGCATCATCATTGGCCTGCCATTGGCGATACCGTTCAGCGTAATATTCACGCGTTGCTGCTTGATCGTCGGGGGCATCCATGGGTGGCGGCCCGTGACGGGTTGTTTCGCTACGATCCGGAGACGGGTGCGTTTACCGGCTTTCGGATAGGGCAGGGGCTGCCGCAAAATGATGTCTTAAGCCTACATGAACGCACCAACGGCGAACTGATGCTGGGCTTTCCGGGGCGCTTTACCATTTTTGACCCTGTCCAGGGCCAGGCCCGCCAAACCGTTGCCCTGCCTGCCGCCCCTACGCAAATCCCTTTGTTTACCAAGGACTACCGCGGCCTGGATTACATTAACCAGAACCGCTATACCGATCAGGCTGGTTTAGTCTCGTTAGCTGATCCTGAGGAACCAGTTGTATCGTCAAAATTAGCCCATTTTTCGGCGATGTCTCTGCTGGTTGACCGCTCAAATGTCCTGTGGATTGGTACGAATGGCGATGGGGTTATCAAATATGATCTAAACAAACGGCTTTTTAAGTCCTGGCCCTACCAAACCAACTTTATTGCCGATTGGATGACGCAACAGGCTGGCATACCGGCCAGTTCGATTCCGGTAGGTCTTTTAAGGCTGGGGGCCAATGATATTTACAGTAAGTTCGACCGGCAGAAAGTTCTCTGGATCGGTGGTGCAGACCTACCGCCTTACTACTATAATAAGAGTAGTCAGTCGTTCGAGTTGGTGCGTCCAGCGGGTATTGAGCCACGGTGGTTACCGAATGGAACGTTTCGGATGACGGCTCTCGCCACCGGACCTCAGGGTGTAATATGGGGGCTACTCGGGCCGGACAGTCGGGCTGTTGTTCGACATAATCCTGACTTGCATACGTTTACGGCCTTCCCACTGCCACTACCGCCGAACCACCCCTACGAGATCATGGCTATGACAGTAGACGGAGGCCGAATTTATCTGGCTACCCGAAACCACGGTCTGTTACGTGCCGACCTGTCGGCTCATCGGCTCATTCACTGGGGGCCTAACCCAGCCGATTCTGGTTCGCTTCCCAACGATGCCTTACTGAGCCTGGCCCAGGACCCGGCCCAGTACAATCACCTCTGGATTGGTACGTTCGGCAGCGGCTTATGTCAGCTCGATAAAATAACCGGTCGCATTCGGCGGTTTACTACGGCAAATGGGTTACCTAACAACGTTATTTATGCCATTCAGCCCGATGGCAACGGCTACCTCTGGCTCAGTACCAACCGGGGCCTTTGCCGGTTCGACAGCCGAACGTTTGAGGTAAGAAGCTATGCCGAAGACGATGGATTGCCGAGCGAAGAGTTTGTTCTTCACCACCATATTTCCTTACCCGATGGCCGAATGGTGTTTGGGGGTATTGGCGGCTACACGGTATTCGATCCGCGCAAAATAGATGGTGATCCGTTCAAGCCCATAGTGGCGCTGACCGCCCTGCGCATCAACAATCAACCGGTAAGTGCAACTGACCCTGATTCGCCCATCAGGCGGGATATCAATGAAACATCCAACATAAGACTGAACCACCTCCAGAATTTTTTGTCTTTCGACTTTGCTGCTCTGCAGTTTAACCAACCTAATAAAAACCAGTATCGGTACAAGCTGGTTGGGCTGGATAATGACTGGGTCTACAGTAAAAATCAGGCTACTGCCACCTACACAAACCTGCCTCCTGCCACCTACACGTTTGTTGTTAACGCATCAAATACATCAGGCGTGTGGAGTCCCTATACCCGTAAAATTCAGCTACTTATTGAACCACCCCTCTGGCAAACCTGGTGGGCTTATGTGGGTTATATAGTCCTGCTGTTGGGAGCTATTGTGTTGTATGTGCGTACCCGAATTAACCGGATCCGGCTCAGGAGCCAGATGGAACTACGTGAGCAGGAGTCCATGCAGCTCAAGAACCTCGACGCTGTCAAGTCGCGTTTCTTTGCCAATATCACCCATGAGTTTCGCACACCACTGACGCTGATTCTGGGCCCCTTAGAGCAACTACTACAGGAAGTTTCACAACCGCAGCAACAAAGCCGGCTGGCGCTGGTATACAGCAATGCAAACCGGCTATTACGGCTTATTAATGAACTACTCGATCTGGCCAAACTCGAAGCCGGAAGTCTGACTATTACGCCCACGCCAGGAGATCTGGCTGACTTCGTAGAGCGAACCACGCGCGTGTTCGACGAAGAAGCCCAGCGTAAGCACGTTCGTCTGGAGGTATATTCACAACTAGCCACTCCTTACTATTGGTTTGATGGAGAAAAAGTTGAGAAAATTTTAAATAATCTGTTAGCCAATGCCTTTCGGTTCACGGGTGAAGATGGTTCCATTACGGTTTCGGTTATGGCTGTTACACAGCCAGCAGATGAGTCGTCTGTGGGTGCCGGCCATACGCTGGATGACCGCATTCGGCTGATCGTTACGGATACGGGTGCGGGTATCGACGATGCCAAACTGCCGCATATTTTCAATCGCTTTTACCAGGCCGATGCCACCACCGACCGGTCCGTTAGCGGGTCGGGCATTGGTCTGGCGCTGGTGAAAGAATTGGTCGAGATGATGGACGGCAACGTAACGGTAAAAAGCCGCCCCGGCTTCGGCACTACGTTTGTGGTCGAACTGCCCTGCCGACCGGCCTTCGCCGTTTCAGAACCTGATGGTGGCACCAGCCAAATCCAGACCAAATCAGCTAAATACGTTCCGGTCGAAGAAATAACCAGCGAAGGTCTACAGCGGCTCTTACTCGTAGAAGATAATGACGATATTGCCGACTATGTTGTTAGTATCTTAAGTCCACTCTGGCAAGTGCGCCGGGTGGCTAATGGACGGGAAGGTATAGATGCTGCAATAGCCGACGGTCCCGACCTGATAATAAGCGATGTGCTGATGCCTGAACTCGATGGGTATGAGTTGTGTCGGCAACTAAAGAGTAACTCCCTTACAAGTCATATTCCCATTCTGCTGCTAACGGCAAAAACTGCTCTCGAAAGCCGGATAGAAGGGCTGAATGCCGGCGCGGACGATTACATACAAAAGCCATTTCAGGTGGAGGAACTGCTGGGTCGGGTTAGAAATCGGTTGGAGCAGCAGCAACGTAGCCGACACCACTTCCGGACGCAATTGCTGCGCGAAGGGCACCTGCCGGCTGTTAGCCAATCGCCCGATGACGAATTTATGAACCGCGTGTATGCCGCTCTTGAAGAGCGCCTGGACGACTCGTCGTTCGGGGTCGAGCCAATGGCCCAGGTTGTGGGGATGAGCCGGATGCACCTGAACCGGAAAATAAAGGCGATGACCGGTATGACACCCAACGAATTGATCCGGACTGTCAGGCTAAACCGGGCGGCTGAACTTTTGGTGACGGGTGCTTCCGTATCCGAAACCGCCGACCGTGTAGGGTTCGACACCCCTGCCTATTTTTCCAAAGTCTTTAAGGAGCAGTATCACCTGACTCCGTCTGAGTATGCCGACAAAAACCGGCATGAGCTTGCCAGATAATGGATTAATTACTTGAGTTGGCATCAATCCATTTGCCGGTCTGCACGCGAAAAATTCCCCGATAAACCTCCTTAAATAGCTGTTTACACCGATAAAACAGCTATTCATCATCCATGTTACAAATCTTATAGCCTTTGTTACGAATGAGCAAGAGGCTGTCTGGCATTGCGGTTAGTATTGTATCAACATAAGGATGCGCCAGAACCAAACCGCACCGCTAAACGCCGATGACATACTTTTCCTCCACCTCTATTTCGGCCCGCGCAACGTCGGCCGAGTGGCCTCTACTAAAATTATACCTGCGTGAGACGGGGCGCCAGTCGTTTCCTGTTTCTGATCTTGTTTACCTGCAGGCAGTGGCCAATTACAGCTGGCTGAACTGGGTAGACGGTCGCCGGATGCTTATGCCCCGCACGCTAAAGTATTATTCACCTAAACTGCCTAACGACTGGTTTGTCAGGCTGCACCGGAACTGCGTGGTCAACCGGCGTTACGTCGAACGGCTGGAACGTACAGAAACGGGCGGTTTGGTTCATCTCTCTACTGGTGATGTCCTGCCGGTTTCGCGTCGTCGGTGGAGCATAGTTCGGCGGCAGTTAGCCAACAATATGCCCCATTTAAATTAATTAAGTTTCAACTCCTTTTTGACAGGTTATAAACGCAAAGTGTCCCGACCTAGGCCGGGACACTTTGCGTTTATAACCTGTGACTTTTTTTAAAGAGATTATCCTTTACAATTTGTTAATAACTTAGTCTTATTCAAAATTTATATTTGCTGGAAACTTTATACTCAACGCTCATGAAGCAACGTGTACAAAAAATCATTAATGCCTGGTTGTTAATCTTCGCAGTTGCCTCAGGCGTAGCTTGGGCGCAAACGCCTGTTCCGCTGGCATCGCAGCCCGGTGCAACCTACACAGTCGACTTCTCGGACATTGCCAACTGGACAAACGGCTTTGCATCCGGTACTGATGCCAATCGGTTTGGGAGTGTAGTGGTTGGGGGAACGGCTGCCATTCCCGACCCAACCAGAACAACTACTTCCAGTGCCAATTTTGTTACTGGTACAACAGGGGGAGTGCAGCGAGGTACAGGATCTCTGGTACTATTTTCGACAGGAGCGACAGATAATACCAGCAGTGTAGGGGTAGACTTTTTTGTTGACTTCACGGGTTTGCAAGCCGGCAGTCTAAGTTTCGACGCAGCAACGGTGTTCAACTCTACCGGAAACCGCCTGGGTACCCTAAAAGTATACGGCTCTACCAATGGGACGACCTTTACTGATTTAGGGGCTAATTATACTGCCACTAACAACGTAGCCGGCGCATCGTCGGTAACTGTCACCATCCCGTCAACCTTTGATAATGTGGCTACGGCGCGTTTTCGGCTTTATTATTACAATGGAGGAACACCCGCTGGTAGCACGGGATCGCGCCCAAAAATCTCAATTGATAATTTGAAGGTAACGGGTATCAACGACCCGCTGGCGGCTAGATTATCTGTGACCCCAACTAGCTTAACAGGTTTTGCAGCCACGCAGGGCACCGAATCAACAGCGCAGACCTATACACTTACGGGTAGTGGTTTGGGTACGGATCCGGTGTCGGTTTCGGCTACGTCTGCCATTGAGCTTAGTATAGATAACAGTTCATTTAGCCCTACGCTGTCACTGCCAACTACTGCCAGCGCTATCTCCCAGACTATTTACGCCCGTTTAACAAGCGCAGCACCAACGGGTGCTTTCACTGGTACCATTTCCAACGTATCAGGCAGCCTGATGGCGAATGTGACCGTAACGGGTACCGTTAGTTCAACGAATCCCTATACATCAATTGCCACGGCGCGGGCGGGTGTCGGTAGCACGTTTACTATTCAGGGGCGTGTTACGGTGACGAACCAACTGGGTGCGCGCCAGATTTATATTCAGGATAAGACCGGCGGGATTGTTGTCTATAGCGGCCCAACGGGTACTGACCTGAGTACACTGGTTCAATTGGGCGATAGTGTTCTGGCAAGGGGAGCCGTAAGTGTGTTCAGCGGCTACACAGAAATTACGTCTCCGGCGGCTACGTCATTCACCATAGTATCAGGCGCGGGTACAGTTATTCCGACGCCCGTAGCCATCACGCCCGACCAATTGCCCAACTTTCAGGGACAGCTCGTGAGCATTGCCAATGCCACTATTACACCCGTGGCGTCAACATTCGCGGGCGGTACGACCTACACGATCACTGCCGGAGGCCAGTCGGGTACGTTGCGCATTAGTGCCAACTCACCGTTGTCAGGAGCGGGTCAGCCCTCGAATCCGGTCAGCGTAACGGGAATTGCCGACCGCTTTGTTTCCGGAGCAACCACTCCAGGAACAAATGGCATACAGCTTCAGCCTCGTTTTCTGGCCGACATTCCCGGATCGACGCCAGCTACGGACCTAACTTGCACCATTGGCAGTGGTAGTACCCTGACCCGAGACCAGACGCTCGATATTGCCGCCTGGAATATGGAATTCTTTGGGGCAGATGCCGGTACCATTAATTGTCCTGCTGGTAGCACGCTCGTTTATAACGACATGGGCCCGGCCAATGAAGACCTGCAGCAAACCAACGCTACGAACGTACTGACGAAACTAAATGCAGACATTATTGCGGTGGAGGAGGTAAGCGACATTAACCGGTTTGATGCCGCTGTAAAGGCGATTCCGGGTAACTACAGCTACGTTTGCTCGGATAAGTTCTCCTATTTCTTTCAGGACGAATGTGAGCAGGTACCATCGGGTAATCCGGCCACCGTATTTGGCCCGACCAAGTTTGCCCAAAAAGTTTGTATAATCTATAATACTGCTACTGTTACGCCGGTTCTGGCTGAGACTAAACCTCTCTTGTTCCAAAAAACGGCCGACTACACCTATCCGGGTGCCGTCGGAGGAAATGGAAACGGTAGTGGCTGGGCTTCGGGTCGATTGCCATTCCTGTTCGTTGCCAACGTAACCATCAACAACGTTACGAAGAAGGTTCACGTAGTGGCCGTACATGGTAAATCAGGTAGTACTGCTGCTGATTACAGCCGCCGGGTACAGGATTATAACGACCTTAAGGCTGAACTCGATCAACATTATCCAGCGGCCAATGTTGTCATTCTGGGTGACTATAACGACAAAGCAACCACCTCAATTTACACCGGATCGTCGGTATCCTCATTCAACAGCTTCATCGCGGATGCCAGTAATTACAATGTAATTACGAAGCCGCTTGAACAAAATGGCTGCGCTACGTATAATCCATCAGGAGGTAGCTTTATTGATCATATCACAATCTCGAACGATCTGCAACCGGCCTACGTAGCGAACACGGCTTACGTGCTGCAACCCTTCAGCATCCCGAATTACGGTATTACAACGTCGGATCACAGCCCTGTCGAAGCGCGCTTCGACATTAGCCAGTTGGACGCTCCGGTTTCGGCTGCATTCAGCATTACGGGGGTAACGATGGTGAGTTGCGAAACAGTAACGGCGGGCGAACGACGGGTTAGCTTTACGCCCCAGTACAGCGGCCTGAATAGTCAACCAGTGAGCTTCTCAGTGGTCAATGAGCTGTTGCCTACCACCGCACCAGGCCCCTATACGCTACGTCTTTATACCGACAATCCAAGCATTACCCTGAAGGCCACCCAGACAGGTACGGCCGATGAAGCCAGTTTCACCTATAACTGGCTGGCCACCTGCGGGACCAACAACGGCGGCACTACACCACCCACATCCGGCTCACCTTTCAGCATTACGGGGGTGACGATGGTGAGTTGTGAAACGGTAACGGCGGGTGAACGGCGGGTTAGCTTTACGCCCCAGTACAGCGGCCTGAATGGTCAACCAGTAAGCTTCTCCGTGGTTAATGAGCTGTTGCCCACCACGGCACCGGGACCCTATACCCTTCGGCTCTACACTGATAACCCGGTCATCAATCTGAAGGCCAACCAGAGCGGTATAACAGGTGAAGCCAGTTTTAGCTATAACTGGCTGGCAACCTGTGCCGGTAGTAATGCCCGGATTGGCGTTGGTATTTCGGCAGAGTCATCATTTAACGTGCGGGTAATTGGTAACCCGGCCAAGAATGGACAGGTAGCTGTGGAGGTTCGGGGCGTGGCTGGTCAGTTACTCCAGATGAGCCTGACCGATATGCGTGGACAAATCATTGGTACCCATCAAATTCAGCAAGCCGACTCGATTGAACGGCACACGTTTGACGTTAGCCCTCAAAGTACGGGGCTGCTGCTGCTGCGAGTCACTACGCCTAAGCAGTCCCAAACCGTGAAAGTGATAAAAGCGGAGTAATTATGTTTATTACGTGATCAGCAAAACGCCCCAACCAGTTTTGGTTGGGGCGTTTTGCTGATAAAAAAATAGGCACCCGCTACGGATTACATCTGTTCCAGCAAACGCTCCATCGATACGTCCTGGCCAATGCGGGCTTTGAGCTCGCCTATCGGGACACGTATCTGTTCGGTCGTATCGCGGTATCGGATGGTAATTGTATCGTCTTCGAGGGTCTGGTAGTCGACGGCAATGCAAAAGGGCGTACCAATCAGGTCCTGCCTGGTGTAGCGTTTACCGATGGCATCACGCTCTTCCATAATTACCCGAAACTCCGAACGTAGCGACTTCATAATCTGCTCAGCCTTTTCGGGCAAGCCATCTTTACGCACCAGAGGGAACACAGCCGCCTTAATGGGAGCCAGCGCCGGGTGGAATTTTAGGTATGTCCGTTCTTTCTGCTCGTCGCCTTCCCCCGTTGTTTCTTTGGTAAACGCGTTGCAGAAAACGGCCAGAAACAGCCGGTCGGCTCCCACAGACGTTTCCACTACGTACGGAATGTAGTTGCCATAGGGTTTGCCCGTTGCCGGATCTACTTCGTTATCGAAGAACTGTTGTTTTTTGCGGCTCAGTTCCTGGTGCGCTTTCAGGTCGAAATCGGTGCGGGAATGGATGCCCTCCATCTCGCGAAAGCCGAACGGAAACTGGTACTCTATATCAACTGCTGCATTGGCGTAGTGCGCCAACTTCTCGTGGATGTGAAACTTGAGTTTGTTAGGGGGAAGACCCACCGCCTGGTGAAACTTCATGCGAGCGTCGCGCCATTGTTCATACCATGCCATTTCAGTGCCGGGGCGCACAAAAAACTGCATCTCCATCTGCTCAAATTCGCGCAT
>JAQBNX010000808.1 GCA_028288385.1 Spirosoma sp. | reverse complement strand
GCCAGCGTCCAGCCCACCGTCTTCTGGAACCACTGCCGGCCCATCTCGGTGTTCGTGAAAGCAGCAGTCGTAGGCAGGATGCCCGCCAGGATCACCAGCATCCCGCTGCGAATGACCATCAGCACGATCTGAAACAAGGACGTCAGGATCCCGATCAGACCGAGCACGATCAGCAGGAAAACACCCACGCCATCGGCGTTCACCAGCACCAACAGGTGCAGCGAATCCGAAAAGCCCCTTCCATCCGTTGAGGCATTAATGATCCAGACAGAGAACGCATCAGCGGCAGCCACCAAAACCGCGATCACCGCAAGCCCGACACCGGACACCAGCGCCAACGTCAACAAGGACCGAAGCATCTCCCGCAAAGGGCCTCCGCGCTGCTCCCACGCCAGACGTGCCCCGCCAACGATGATCGCCAGCACGGCCAACACGGCCGTCCAATACGCCAGCCCATTCTGCAGGAAGGCCACCGTCGGACTCGGAGAAACGCCATCCAAAGTCGTCAAATTGCTCGACGGGAGCTCCGCCCAAAAAGTCGACAGAGTCGTCACCATCTGACTCAGCCCCTCCCGCACGGCCTTCGACAGGTTCTCTATCGCATCCCCAACCGCCGTGTTGACCCATTCATTGGCCTTGCACCCGATATCCAAAACCCCGCAGACGTCATCAGCCATGTCAGGCTCCGCTCCACAGAATGTATGCATTCAGGTCGGCCAACTGGACGGGGTCGTTTACTAGATCACCGCTGGCGGAGATCAAAACTTTCCAATCGCCTTCCAACCAGCGCAAGGGAACATTGACGTGTCCAAGTGCACCCGAACTTAGTCGGAACGCGAGGTCGACGTTCGCGTCCGTCGCTGAGTACGAGGCTATTTGAAACCCGGCGATCTGGAGTGCCGCGGAACTGGGAGATACACGAATTTTGGCGCGGGCTATATCTCTACCTGATCCGGGGACCGTGAGTTTGTCCAGTAATTTCGTCTGAGTGTCGAGGTCAGCTACTGATCCGAGGGCAACGACGTTGATGGCAGCGAAAAGCGCGCCTTGAGGTGATCGTGAAAAGCAGGTTCTAAATCCCGTCCCGTCCTTCTGTCCCGGCCCGTACTGACGCGGACTGGAAGGGGCGGCAACCTTGCCAACTAGCTCCCACGTGGCCGCAGGAGCGGATCCCAGTGCGACGTCCTTATTTCCCGGGAGCCCGCAGATGCTGCCGGCAGTGTCATATGTGGATGTCGACGGGGAGGCGTCTGCTGAACTGGCGCTCGGAACAGCTTCAGGGCCTGCGAGGGAGCCGTTTCTGGGGATCACAATGAGGATGATGACTGCCGCAATGAGGACGAGGATGAGGGCGGCCGAAATGATGAAGCCCGGTCGGGTGAAGGGATTCCGTTCCCGCGTTTCAGGCAACAGTGAAGTCATGGCATCGGGCTAGACGAAGGCACGGACGATGCCGGAGGCGCCGGAAATGACAATGCATCCCATCAGCACCCATCCGAGCCGGGCAACGGCTTCGCCGCCTTCCCCGCGACGGAGCTGGATGGCCATGCTGATGCCGACGATGATGACACCAAGCACACCGATGAGCAGGCCAATACCAGTTGCCCAGTTCAGGATGGTCAGCAGGCCGCCGGCCTGCGGGGGGACGACAGGCGTGGGGTTGGGGACAACGTTGCCAAGAAGTAATGAGGCCGTGGTCATCATTGAAGGAGGCCTTCCGTGAGCGTCAAGGGTAAGGGGTGATCGGGTGGCGTCAGGGCCCTGACGTCGCGGATAAAGGGGGCAAAGCGCCGGGATGCTGATCCCGGTTCCGGGGCGTGGATCCGCCATGACGGCACCCAGGGCAGGTACCACGCCCGGGGAGCACCGCCGGCAACGATGGAGGAAAAGTCCCGCAATGGCGCGGGAAGCTTTCCGGGGGCATCGGCCGTCATGACCAGGCCTAGAAGCTCGATGGCGGGGGTGGTGCCGGAGGCCCATTCGGTGACGGCGTGCTGTGCGGAGAGCAGGCCGGTCATGCTTGTCCGGCAGGTCAACAGCACCCTGGGTGGTGGTGCCTCATTCGGTGCGGACGGCCAGTGGTGGTTGGCTTCGGTCGCGTCGTCGAGGACGCGGGCGAGGGTTGTCTCTCCCGCTCCTCCATGGGTGCCGAGCACCCATACGACACGCGAGCCCGATGCCGTGGACCAGGGCAAACGGTCCGCTGCATCGGGCTCGGGAACTCCAGCAAGGGGAGCTGCTACTCCGGTCCGTGATGGCAGGACCGGGGCGGCGGGCATGGAGAGATCAGGTGGCTCAGTGGGTGGCCGGATGAACCGGAAAAGATTAGACACTGCGGTGGCCCTCCCCCATCGGAGATGATACTTGTAGCCGCTTCCATGGAACCACGACCTGTGGCCGTGTGCAACAGTTATACCCAAACGCCCCTTTTGGGTCTACTCTTCTACGTGTGGAGGCGCCGGTAGTGACGCGCATTGAGGAATTGTTTGAAGGCCTTCCGAAGGTGCTGACCGTCAAGCAACTGACCGAAATCCTGGGCAAGGATAAGAAAACGGTCTACCGGTGGCTGAAAAAGGGAGAGATCCCGGGCGTCCTGATCGACGACACCACGTGGGTCATCTGGCGCGATGAAGTCAAGGACTACCTCCTGAGCCGGCACAACCAGACTCATCAGGAACCTCCCTCCACCGGAAGTACGACAGAAGCAGACTAACCGCAGACGCCGACGTTTTGCGGAGGTGACGTGAAGACGAACGGTTTATTACTCGGCGGCACCCTCCTGGTCCCCGTCGTCCTCTTCGGTGCCGTCTTCTCCCTCCTGCTCCTGACCGGCCCCACGACCTCCACGGCGGCCACCTGCCACCCTGCAGGAGCCCCAACGGGCTCCTTGGCCGGAGCTTCAGTGGCCGGTTACGAAGGAGACCAGCTCACCAACGCGGCGCTCATCCTCGCCGCTGGTCAGCACCTTGACCTCCCCCTGCGCGCACGGACCATCGGGGTCATGACCGCCATGGGCGAATCCAGCCTGCACGTCCTGGACCACGGGGACAGCGCCGGACCGGACTCCCGCGGGCTCTTTCAGCAACGTGGCAACGGCGCGTGGGGCAGCTACGCCGACCGGATGGACCCCACGATCTCTGCCACCAACTTCTTCCAGGCCCTGCGTGCCGTGCCCGGCTGGGAGACCCTCGAACCCACCATCGCCGCGCACCGCGTCCAGCACAACGCAGACCCCTACCACTACGCCCGCTACTGGGACGCAGCCATCACCGTTACCGCGGCCCTGCAGCACCTCAGTACCTCCGACCTCAACAGCTGCCTCGACAACGGCACAGCAGGCGACGGAGATGACTACCCGTGGCCGACCTCCCCCGTCAACACCGCCAACCCGGCCACCAACTTCAACTATCGGGAATGCGTCGACTTCGCCTGGTGGCGCCTGCTCCAGCAGGTCGGCACACCCACCCCGCCCTACAAGTACGACAGCCTGACCATCCGGCCCGGCAGCGCCCTGAGCTGGAAAGCCGCCTGGGACCGGGAGGGGTGGCCCACCGGAACGACACCCCGGGTCGGCGCGATCATCTGGTACAGCCCCGGAACCGGCGGATCCGACCCCACCTACGGGCACGTCGCCGTCGTCCGCGCCATCAACCCCGACGGGATGGTCCAGGAGGAAGGCTACAACGGCGAAACCGCCCCCAACGACCATCGCTATTACACCCGCACCATCCCCGCCAACCTTCCCAGCGCCTACCTCTACATCCCCGGCCGGACCTGAACCGTGGCTGCCCTGTCCCGGCACCTGAACCTCGCCCTCGCCGTCCTCCTCATCACCGGTTGCGCCCCCGCCGGAACCGCGAACACCACCGGCTCCTCAGCGGGCGGCAACGCCAGCAGCAGCACGCCCGGCACCCCGCCGCCTTCCCTGAGCAGCGGAGGACGCGCCCAGGCACCCTTTTCCGCCGAGCCCACCGGCACGAACCCCGCCTGGCTTCCCGAAGACAGCGACGCAGCCCTCGGCGTGGCACGGTCGGCCATGACCGACTACGCCCGCCCCGGCAGCGACCCGGACACGTGGGCCAACGACCTGGCCCGCTGGCTCACCCCCGACGCGACCGCCGACTACGCCGGCACCGACCCCGCCACCATCCCCGCCCACACCGTCCTCGGCCAACCCGTGCTCACCACCGACCCGGCGAACGGCTACGGAGCCACCGCCACTGTGCAGACCAACGCCGGACCGTACACGGTCCAGCTGCTGCGTTCGGGACAGGGCCAGCCCTGGAAGGTCCTGCGCATTACACCGCAGAGCTGAACACCCCATGCCGACAGCTGCCGGAACCATATGCCCGAAGTAAACCGGCGTCCACACGGAATGGTGGCGGGCCAGACGGACGAGGTATATGGCGCGCCGAATCTGAAACTTTTTCCAGCTGCACGAAACATGAACTACATGGTGGTATTTTCAACACAACTGAAAAAGTTACAGAAACCCGCGCCGGCACCGGCACGGCTTCCACTTTTACCAGTACGTTCCGAAGCTCAACAAAGCCGGGGCGGCCCCTGCCCGCACGGGCGGACCGACCCGACCGCGAATCAAAGGACGAAGGACCGATGACAGCACCTGGCACAGCAAAGCGTGGAGGCGGACGCCGAAGTAAAGGCGAACGCACCTTTGTCGGCACCCGCATCGCCTCCGACTACAAGGAGGACCTTGGCCGGCTGGCCAAGGTGCACGGCATGTCAGTGAGCGAATTCATCGAGGAAACCGTCTACGAAAAGGTCAACGATTTCCGGATCACCAAGCCCGAAAACTTCCAGGAGGCCCTGCCTATCGGCCGGATAGCCTCGTAAACAGCAGAAGGCCCGCACAAGGCGGGCCTTCCATGAAAACTCCGGACCCATCACCCCAATGCTTGCCGGCTACCAGGTGAAAAGTCCCACCCCTCAAGGTTTTGCAACTGGCCCTGCAACAGGTCCGCTCCATATCCGAAAGGAATGCCACCATCGTACCCCAACGCCCCGTGCAGGCGGCCTGCCCCGCCACCACCCGCCCGCGTGTCGCCACTTCAATGATTCCGGATGAACCAACCAAAGTTTCGCGGTTCCCGGGATTCCTGCGGACCCTGGCCTGCCTTGGCCATCCACGTGACCGGCGCGACACGCCGAAGAGGTTCCCACGTTTCTGTAACTGTTACAGGTCTACTGGTGACATGGCTATCAAAGGACACTCAGCAGGCGGGCAACGCAGCAAGGGAGCCCGACACCTCGTAGGCGCACGCGTTCCCGTGGCGGACGCGGAGAAGCTTTTCGCCGTGGCAGAAGCCCAGGGGTGCACCGTCAGCGACTACGTCGCCCGGCTCGTGCACGCCCACCTGGTGACGATAGACATCCACGAACACCGCAACCAGGAGGCTCTGCCTATCGACCTGGCCAGTTAAATGAGGAAGGCCCGTCCGTAGACGGGCCTTCCAGCAAATTCATCCAGCTCGCAACCGCATTTTCCGCCAAGATCGTTCGGTTCCGAGCTTCACACAGCCAAGGCATTTCCATGTCTTGTTCCGTATGGAGTTGAGTCCATCATACACACGTACCCAAAAAGGGTGCCCAATAGTGCACCCGAATTTCCCCTCGGCGTGTCTCCGGCACCCGTGGTCGCCGCTGCGCCGGAACCTGCTGACCGGGCCACGGCAGAGCAGGAGTGGACCGCCCTTGCCCCTCTCCTGGCCGGACAACCCCGCATGCGGCTCTCCAGGGACGGCGGCAGGAACTACTTCACCTCCAACGAACGCCCCCTGACCAGGGCCCTGCCCTCCGTCCCGGCGGCCGTCCGCATCTGCGGAACCGACGGAATGATCGGCACCATCTGCCTCGACCTGGACACGAGCCGGGGCACCGGCGACGTCGGCAGGGACCACGCCACCGTCACGGCCTGGTTTACCCGGCACGGGGCCCGCTGGATCGAGGACCGCTCCCCCAACGGCGGACGCCACCTCTACCTTCCCCTCGCCCGACGGGTCGGATTCACCGAGGCCCGCCACTTCGTCGAGGCCCTGGCCCGACGGCTGCCCACCCTTGACCCCGCCCCGCACCAGAACGCCGAAGCCGGCTGCATCCGAACGCCCGGCAGCGTCCACAAACGCGGCGGATACCAGCAGCTCACCATGCCCCTGGCCGCTGCCTACGACATCGCCCAGCGCCGCAACCCCGCCCCCATCTGGGAACGGTTGACGCGTGACCTCGCCGCCGACATCGCGGCCGTCTCCCAGCGTGCCGGCGCCCAGCTGCGGCTCATCGACGAAAACAGTGAGTTCCTCCCCCTCAGCGGCGGGCCACGCAATCTGCCCCTGGACAAGGAGCGCATCGCCCGCAGCGGCGCCTACAACCCGGCGCGATACGGCTCCCCCTCCGAGGCCCGCCAGGCCGTCCTCGCCTCTGCGGCGGCCGCCGGATGGCAGCTTACCGACGTGGCCAGGCTCATGAAACAAAACACCTGGGCCGGCATGGTCACGTTCTACGCCCGCTACTCCCCCACCCACCGCGGCACCGCCCTGCGCCGGGACTGGACCAACGCCGTCCGCTACGTCCAGGACATGCGCAGAAAAAACACCCCCACCGCCGAAGCAAAGAACACTGACCGTAAAAGCTACACAAGCCCGACCAATACACAGGGGGGTACACCAACCCCCTCCCCCGGATCCGGTCTCAGCGAACACCAATTTTTGCGCAGCTGGCGAAACGTGCTCTCCCACTACGAGGCCACTCTCACCGGCTCCCGCTCGGGCCTGCTTGCCCGGCTCGTCCTCAGGGCCCTGGGCGAAGCAGCCATCAAACGGGGCGACCGTTTCATCGAATTCGGAGCCCGGTCGCTGGCCATCGGCGCCGGCAGCCATCCCACCAGCGTGGCCCGCCAGCTCCGGCAGTTGGCGGCACTCCCCCATGCCCTGATCCGGCTCGCCCAGGAAGCCCACGGCACCCGCGCGGACCTCTACGAACTCATCATCCCCGTTGACTATCAGCACATCGCCGACACCAGGACCTGGCCCAAGGGCCGGCTGCATGCCCTGCGCCCCGTGTTCCGTGAACTCGGCCCCACCGCAGCCTTCGTGTACGAGGCGATCGAAATGAACGATGGCGACCTCACCAGCGCCGAGGTCGCCCGGGCCTCGGTCCTCTCCCCCAGCAGCGTCAACACCGCACTTGAAACACTCGCCGCGTGGAACATGATCAGCCGCAGCAACGGCAGATGGACGGTTGTCGCCGCCACCAGCCTCCGGCAGCTTGCCGAGCGTTTTGGCGTCATGGAAACCATCGGCCACCAACTCGCCAGATACCGCCGCGAACGCCAGGCGTGGCGTCAATGGCTGGAAACCAGGGAGAGCGCCAAGGTTCACCTTCTCTCGCCCAGCGACAGCTACCCCTTCTGGCTCTACGAAGGTCCCCCCGACGACGACACCACCATGGTCCACTTCATCCAGCAAAGCGCCTAACCGGTTCCCCCGCAGACGTACGAAAAACCACCAAAGGGCCGGTAAGGACATATTCCTATAGGAACACTGGGGATTCCGTACATGAAGACAACCCTCAATCCACTCCCCCGTCTCCGGTCAATGCCCACGGCAGGTGGGGTACGTTGAGGGTGAGACCTGCGGCTGTCCGCAAGTCGATCAGTTCCATGATATTCACTACTCCCCATCCGCAACCCCCAAGTATTGCCAGGCCAGATAAGGCCATAATCCCATGGGGGAACAACGGTATGCGGGTTGGTGCGCCCGTCTGTCTACCGCTCTTCGTCAACAGGATGGGACTCATGCCCGACTCCTGCAGACCCCTGGCGTCTGCCGCCAGTTAGGGGCATATGGCCAGTTGGGCCGACACTGAATTCCAGGCAGCGTCTTACTGTGCACTCACGACGGGTCAGTAAACCGACGACGAGTACGCCTGAAAGAACGCATAAAACCATAACCACGTAGGAACGCCGTTGGATTGCCATCCGTGTTATGGCTGTATCAGATTATAGGAATAGGGGTAGGCGGCACACTGCATGAGTTGACCTTCACTGCCGCGTGATGGCCGAACACACCCGGTCTGGCCTTACGGCGCACCGGGCTCAGCGGTGGCACGGACGCGTTAAAAAACCCTGCGCACCCCCGTTCGCGTCGGCTCCACTACCCCAAGCCGATGTCACGGTGGATAAGGCCATAATCCCATTGGAACAAGGCGTACCAATACTTGGCTGCAAACGGGCCGCTCATGGTGCCTCAATTGCTGGCGCCGTTGTCATCCAAGCTCGCGTCTCAATGGCCTCACACGTTTACGCACAGGTGTGGATAAAGCAGGTACCAGGCGCGTGTCATGCGAGGGGAACCGCCGCAGGACGCATAGGGTGAAAGTGAGAATCAGCTGACACGCATACGGAAGAGGAACCATGGCGCGAACCCTGCAGGCGCCCGCAGGAACACCCCAGAGAACGACCGAAGGCATCGACCGGGTCATCGCCTTCGCCAACGGCAAGGGGGGAGTCGGAAAGACGACGACTACAGCCAACGTCGGAGGATACGCCGCCCTCGCCGGAGCCCACGTCCTCCTCATCGACCTCGACCCGCAGGGGGACCTTGCGCGTGACCTGGGCTACACGCCCACCGGAGGAGACGAATTCTTTAATGCGCTGGTTGCAGGACGGACGCCACCCCTGCTCAAGGACGTACGACCCAACCTCGATGTCATTCCCGGGGGGCAGGCCCTTGAAGACATTCAGGGCCTTATGGTCAGCCGTGCCAGCCGTCAGGACGCCGCAGACTTCGGAGACCTACTCCATGCCGCGATCAGCCCACTGGCCGACGACTACGACCTGATCCTCATCGACACACCACCGGGGGAGAGGACGCTCGTCGAAGGAGCCTTCGCCGTGTCCAGCGCCGTGGTCATCCCCACCAAATCCGACGAGGCCAGCATCGACGGCGTGGAACGCATCGCCCGGCGCTTCCTCGCCGTCCGGGACCGCAACCCCATGCTCCAACTCGCAGGAGTCGTCCTCTTCGGGGTCGGCCCCCGATCCCTCCGGCTGGAAAGAAGCGTCCGCACCGCCCTGAAGGAAATGCTCGGGGAAGTTGCCCCCGTGTTCGAGACCCGCATCCGCAACCTCGAAGGCGCCAGCGCCGACGCCCGCAAGAAAGGCCTGCTCTTCCACGAACTCGAAGGTGCCGTCACCCAGGCACAAAAGGACCGGCTGAAATCCCTGCGCGCCGGAGAAAAGCCCGCCGACGGGTTCTTCTCCCGCAGCGCCGGAAGCCTGGCGGAGGAATTCGAACAACTCACCGGGGAAATCCTTGCCCGCCTCGCTGAGATCGAAGGAAGTGCTGACCAATGAGCCCCGAACGGCAAAGCCTGGCCGAAGCCTTCCGCCCGGCATCGGCCAGGGGAGCGAGCCTCGAAGGACTATTGCCACCCAAACGCCGCAGGACCCCCGCCGAGCCGCAGCAGCCTGCCGCCCAGGCACCGGAAACGCCAGAACTCCCTCCGACAACACCCCAGAGAACCGTGCAGGTGCCACCCGGGGAGCAGAAAGAACACACGCCCGCCGGACCGGGGGAGGGGGCCCCGAAGACCGCCAAGCAGAACAGGAATGAACGCCGCCCTGCCACCGCCCCATCACGGGAGGCAGCCCTCGCAGCAGCACCCACCACGGACAGGAAGCCGACACCAGACAGCGCGCCGCACCATGCCGCCGGCCCACGAGATACGGAAGCCACCTCAACAACGGTCGCAGGCGGCACCCGGAACGTCGGCGTCTACCTGCCACCGGAACTGCTCGCCGCCGTCCAGAACGCGGTCCGACAACAGCGGATTACCTACGCCGACCTGCTCGTGGACGCCTTCGACGGCATCGACGGGGGAGCGTTGGAGGAGCACTTCAACCCCCGCAGGGCCAACACCAGCAGCATGCCCCGACGTATCCGCCGACCCAGAGGAACAGCAGGCATACAAATACAGGTCCGCCTCGACGACCTGCAGCTCGGCTGGCTGAGCGAACAGGTCGAGCGGCTGCACGCCCCCTCCCGCAGCGCCCTCGTCTCGGCGGCCTACCAGCTGTACTTGTTCGGAGAGCTGTGAGCCAGCACGTAGGGCCATAACACCACCATATTCCCATGTGAAAACTACTCGCTTATCATGTGCTTGCTAGAGTCGGTGCGAGGTGCAGGTGGTGCCGCACATTTGGCGGGGCGCTTAATATGGCGGGCGTCTGCGGAGGTGAGGTGCCATGGAGTTTTCTCCTGCAGCAACACCCGATCCCTAAGGCATCTTTGGTGTACCCGTTACCTTTTTCGTAGCCCGTTCCTGTTGCAGGATGTGGGTGTGTTGGCCGGTCGGTCCCGGCATGGTTGTTGCCCCCAGTTGTTCATGATCTGAATCTTCTATATCTTTCAAGCCTGCTGCGGGATGTTGTCGGGGGTGTGGAGAGCGTTGAGGGTGCGGTAGAGGTGGCGGGCGAGGTAGCGCTTGAGGATGCGGCGGATCTCGCGTGGTGTTCTGCCCTCTGCTTTCTTGCGTTCGGCGTAGGCCCGGGTCGCGGGGTCGTGGACCATTCTGACCACGGTGGCCATGTGCAGTGCGCTGTTTAGGCGTCTGTCACCTCCTCGGTTGAGCCGGTGACGGGTGGTGTTTTCTGAGGAAGCGGGGATGGGGTTTCGGGGTGACGCCTCCGAACGCGTGGACGTTTCAGGTCCTGATGAGCAGGTTGGTGTCCGTCCTGGCCGGCATCTCACCCTTGATGGAGGCTACACATGAATTGTCAACGCCTACCTCGAAACTAACGGTGGGTACGGGCTCTACGCCCAAAATAATGAGGGCAATTCATACGTGGGCGTGCGACTGTGGAAGTACGGCAAGGGCGGAGCGCTTGTCAGAGACGGCCGCAACTTGCGCTGGACGGCGTGCTGGGCCGATGACAACGTCATGTGGGTTTCACCTTCCAGGATCACCAAAGTCCGATCATGGTTGGCTGTCACGCCTATGACATCCAACCTACTAAGACCCAGACCTACGGGGTGTAGACAACCGGGACCAGTGACTTCCTGACTCTTTCCGGATGCGTCATGGCGGCGGAAGATCATAAGACGGGCTCCTACGCATTGGTAGGTACGCATAACCACGTCCAGGGCAACACCTTTTCCCGATCCGGCAACAGCTTCAGTATCGGGTACAAGGACCTCGCGGCCGACACCGGAATGAACATCTCGGCGGCACCTGGGGTGGCAAAGAACATCAACCTGCTCTCGGGGACATCGGCCCGTTGGATCATCGGAATGGATAACTCGGCTGAGTCAGGAACCAACGTTGGAGGCGATTTTCTCTTCAAGTCGAGAGCTGATGACGGTTCGGCCCTCATGACGCCACTCGCCATCACCAGGTCAACGGGCAGGGTAGCGTTCGCCTACCCGATCAAGGTTCCGGCTCTGGCAACTGCAAGTCGACCTGCAGCTTTCACGGCTGGGGCGGGAGCCCACATGTTCGACAGCACCCTGGGGAAGCCCATCTGGTCCAACGGCAGTGTTTGGGTTGACGCTACTGGGGCGACCGTTTAGACGGTCACCCCAGTTGGGGTCATCGAAGCAGTGGGGTGATAACGGCTTCGATTTGTTTATTCAAGGTCCGGGCGTAGCTGGCGGTGAGGTGGTTGCTGTCCCGATAAACGAGGATGCCGTCAATTACAACGGGGCAGAGGTCGTCAGTACACACCGCTGGCGTCAGGTCCATAAGCGTGACGCTCGAGTCCGCTCGAGCCGCCAACACCTCCGGCCCGTCTCCCCAGAGGACAGAGCCCCGCGGCAAAGCGCATGACGACAACTTGGAGGAGTTCTGCGCAACGCAGTCCGGCACGACAACGTCGGGCCGCGGCAGGTCACGCACTGAAACAACCTTCATCCCTGCATCTTGCAGGGGCGCCCAGGCCTCGGCAACCTCCGACGCCAGCAACGGCTTGCTTGCTTCAAAACTAAGGAGAGCCCCCTGGTAGGCGCGGTACCGGCTCATGACCGTCACGACGGCTGTCGGCTTGTCCGCCAGGAGTTTCTCTGTCACGTTGGCTACCCACTGCGTGCAGGAATCGTAAGGCTTCCCGTTGTACTCAACGGTCCCCGTTGCGAACGGGCACGCCCCCTTGGTGTAGGTATCCACCCTGATCTTCTGCTCCGCAGCCATGGCGTCGAAGCCAGGGATCAACATGGCGGCATGGGAGTCACCAACGAGCGCGATCACCTTGGATGAGGACTTGTCACCAAATGAGCAAACAACGGCATCGGATGAGTCGTTGCCCTGCATGCATCCGTTTTTGTTTACGAGGGGAACGTCGTCAGCGGCATTAGTCGGGGCTGGGGTGATCGAGGGGAAGCTGTCTAGTACTTGTAGTCCTGTCCCGGATACCAAGGTTTGAGCACCAACTGCTTTAGGCGCCGCGGCCCCTGTGACGGGTGTGGGCGTGAACTGAACAGTGGCGGCCGGTGGAGGTGGGGTCACCTGAACAACCAGGACCAAACTGAGGGCGGCAGCCACGAGTGTGATTACGACGCCAACGCCCAGCTTGCTCCCGTTCGTGTGTTGTGTCTTGATCCACTCCTGCATGGGCTTTTCCACGAAGCGCAGGCTGAGCCAGGCAGGGATAAACGACACCGCCACCACAATGAGGCCTGCTACTGGGCTCAGAGTCCCCAGGAGAGCGCCGGCGATGACGATGAGGGGCCAATGCCAAAGGTAGAGCGAGTACGAAAGCTCTCCCACCTTCACCATGGGCCGGAGGCCCAGGATGAGACCGGGACCGAATTTGCCCGCCGAAGGCCCTGACCAGATGATGGCGGCCGCGCCAAGGGTGGGTATGAGGGCCGTGTAACTGGGGAATGGTAGCGCGCCTGTGAATAAGAAGGACGCGGTCACGATTGCGGTCAGACCAGCCCACCCCACTAGGGCTGATACCGGGCGGGACGCCGGCCGTCCGCGGCCGGCGAGGATCGCCAGGACGGCACCAATCGCCAGCTCCCACATCCTCGTCGTTGTCACGAAGTACGCGCCGCCAGGGTTGGCCGCAGTGTAGTAGATGGACCAACCCAAGGAGGGAACGCCGATGAGCGCCACGCCCACAAGCATGCCCTTCTGCAGCCGGAACCCGAGCCTGAGGGAGAGGAAGGCAACGACGACCAGTAGCAGCGGCCAAGCTATTGTAGAACTGCTCCTCCACGGCCAGTGACCAGAAATGCTGGAACGCGCTCGGCGCCTGATCCCTGGCGAGGTAGTCGATGGAACTGGCGGCAAAAAGCCAGTTGACGAAGTACAGGGAGCTTGCGAAGGCGTCCTTGCCGGTCTGCACCCACCGGGTCTCGGGCAGAAGCAGCCAGGTGAGAGCCAGGACAGAGAGGATGGTTACTGTCGCGGCGGGAAGGATCCTCGCGATGCGTCGGATGTAGAAATCCTTCAGGGAGATACGCCCATCCCGTCGGGCCTCCTTCACGAGCCCGCCGGTGATGAGGAACCCGGAGATCACGAAGAATATGTCCACACCAATAAAGCCCCCGGGCAACCACGGCAAACCAGCGTGATAGAGCAGCACAATACCGACGGCGACGGCGCGGAGACCCTGTATGTCGAGTCGTAGCCCGGGAGCTTTAGCGTCGGCGTGTACGCGACCCTTTTTGGAGCGCAGAGCGGTTTTGGACATACTTTCCCCCAGTGAAACTTCGATGATGTTTTCACAGTCTAGGGGCGCGGGCTAGAAGCCCAGTAATCAGACAATGATTCATAATTGATTCTGCCTTGGCGCCAACTACACGGAGAACCCCACCAGACGAATTGGGGGAAAAGTCTGGCGGGGCCCCCAATATCCTACTCACCAGTAGCGGGCATGGCAAGGAGCCGGAGGCATCGCCGGCTCCCGCCCCGGAAAACCCCCCAATCAGCAAATCTTCCGGTGAACCGAATATATCCGTTACCCAAAGCAAGGGTCTTGTCGGAGAGTAACAAAACGACAACGAAGAGGCCGCATGCGCTCGTAACGCCCGCTTGTCGTTCGTGGCGTGCGGCCAAAGACACGTTTGGCATACACCGTCCATGCTCCACCAAACGCAAGGAGCCGGTGACAGCACCGACTCCTTACAACCGGAAGGATCTACCCCAAGCAGTCTCCCGGTTTCCTCAATATATGCGTTGCCGTGGCGGCCGTCACTAGAGTTCCGTCCCAAAACGACGACGGCGTTCCTTTAGGTACGAAAGGCAAGGCCCCGCTTCCGCGCTCCCACAGGCTGTAGTCTCCACCCATGTCATCTAGGAACCGTGCCACGAACGAATGGGACGTCGTGCCCGGACTTCATTTCTGGCCATATACATCAATGAACTGTATTGGTTAGCGCGGGAGTCCACGGAGATATGCCAGAAGATCTTCGCGTCTGCTCCGCCAGCGCTTGCAGGCCGCGTGTATCACAAAGCGAGCCGAAACCTGCAGAGTGACCTGTACGCGGTCCTCAACAATGCCGCTCGCATGAAAAATCTCGAATGAATGCAAGGGCATAACGGACAGGCTCATCGCACCCGCAAGTGACTACGTCGCTCGTGCAGACGACCCATCCGGACGTGGCGCCGAGATCCTCTTGATGAAGCCTGACTACTATTCACATCTTTCGTGATGGAGTCCGCTTGTCGGGCCCCCACGTCATGCTGAGGGGATGACTAAGGTTGATCTCGTGGCCCTGGACAAGCTCTTGGACGATGGCGGTGGTGACCGGTTCCATCCAGACTTCTCAAAGGACCCGGTCACTCACCTCACCTACGGGCGGTACCCGCTCGTCCGGGTGGGCGAGGTGTACGGCTACGCCGTCGGCTACACCCGTGAGTACATGGACGTTCAACGGCAGGACGATGACGACGTCCGCATCGCATGGTTCCCCGCCGCCGACGTGCAGCGGGTCGACGAGGATGACTGGCACGGCCGTCGGCTCATGTTCTGACCCATGCCTACTGCTTGTAGTACTCCAGGGCTTCCTCGACTTCCTGGCTTTTCTCTGGGCAGAAGTAGGCAACCGTGAGCCGGACGACCTCGGGACCGCCGCCGCTAGACGGAGTGCCGCCACCGATCAGGCGTACGGCTACGCCGAGCGCTGTACCCTCCTTTTCGCAGATCTGTCCCTTCGTCCATTTTATGTATGAATCCATACTGTCCGGGAGGACTCCGAGCTTGCTGACGTCCGCGGCGTAGGAGCCACTCGTTGGAACGGATGTTGCAGCGGGAGCTGCCGCGGCAGAGGGTGTGGCGGTCGCCGTCGGCTGGACAATAGCCGCTGCAGTCGGCGCTCCCGAGGTGGCTGCTGCCGTCCCTGCCTGTCCACCGCAGCCGGTGAGGAGGAGTGCCGCTCCCGCGAGCAGGCCCAACTTCTTGCTGACACTGTGCATGTTTCCCCCAAGGTAGTTCGCCTCGGCTATGATCCTTGGCCGCGCGTCGTTGACAGCGTACAACGCGCCTTCGGCTGGGGGCGGTCTGAGGATGGTTTAGGGGGTGGTTGGCATGAATGGGTTTTCCCTGGACGGCTAAAGTTCTGCTAGCTATGGCCTGGTCATCGTCGACGGAGTCGGCTACTTCCCCTTTGAGCAAGACGCCGCGAACGTGTTTTTCCAGGTCCTCCTGCTATGAACACGCCTCCCTGATCCTCACCAGCAACCTGTCCTTTTCCGGATGGGCGGGAGTGGTCAGGGACCAATCTAATGCAAATGATCGACCGCAATGACCTGAATGCCGTCCGCCCGAATACGGGCAGGGTCAATGCCGGCCCTTGCCCCCTGTGGTCACGGCCGTTCACGTCAAGCCTGGTTGGCGGCCAAATCCGCGATGGTCGGCATCCACGGCTCGAATCGTGTCCGGGCCTTCCTGGCGCCGTCTGGACGAAGCCCACAAACCGGCCAATCAGAGTGTGTCCACCACGGGCACGTTCAGGAGGCAGGTCCATTTCAGGCCGTACGGACTATCCACCACGACGGTGAAGCCGCCAGCTGTTGTTTTGATACGGCCTGGCCCCAACGGAAGGCGGCCTCCAGGGGCTAGTGTCCCGCGCCGACGGGCGCGGCGCGGCGCTGGACCTAGAGTGTGGATTCTCAGAGCGAGAGCCGCCCGCAGGCCGGTCCTACCAGCACCAACGCGGCATCTGGACCCGAGCAAGTTGACGCGGAAGTGCTAGTCACCCCGGTGGGCAGGAGATCCTGTTTCGGGTTCGCTGCTGGACCCCTATCCCACGTAGGCAACAGGAGCGGTTGTCTCTCACGAGACGAACCCGACATCCCCTCTGACCACCAGGAATGCAGTCCGATCACGCAAACGCACACAAAAA
>JAQBNX010000821.1 GCA_028288385.1 Spirosoma sp. | reverse complement strand
ATCCTCTGTTCAATATGCAGCCAGGCAATGATTACCGCACGGGCAGCGGGGCTCCCGGCCCTCACTACTGGCAAAACCGCGCCGATTATCAGATCAACGTTAGTCTAGACGACCAGCAAAACGTTATTGCGGGAGAGGTGACAATTAGCTACAGGAACAATTCACCCGAGTCGCTGCCTTTCCTGTGGCTTCAACTCGACCAAAATGCCTTCAGCGATACGTCGCGAGCTGCCAAAACGACGCCTGTTGCGGGTGGCCGATTTGGTAATTTAGGCTTTGCGGGTGGACTGAAGATTACAAGCGTAACGGCCGAGCAGGGGAAGGCCAAATTTGCCACTACGCCCTATGAGATTACTGATACACGGATGCAGGTTCGACTGGCGGAACCTGTGAAATCGGGTGGCGAGGTGAAAGTGAAAGTGGCCTACTCATTTAAAATCCCCGAATACGGTTCTGACCGGATGGGTCAACTAAAACGAAAAGACGGTATTATTTATGAGATAGCCCAGTGGTATCCGCGCATGTGCGTGTATGACGACATTGAAGGCTGGAACGTATTGCCATACCTCGGCGCGGGTGAGTTTTACCTCGACTACGGTGATTATGAGTACAACGTTACGGTGCCCTGGGATCACATCGTTGCTGGTTCAGGCGAGTTGCTTAACCCAAATGAGGTATTAACCCCCGAACAGATTAAACGACTGGCACATGCGCGTCAGAGCGATAAAACGGTTATTATTCGGGGTAAAGATGAAGTTACACAGGCCGACACACGCCCCAAAAAATCAGGTACGCTGACCTGGAAGTTTCGCTGCCTGAACACGCGCGACGTTGCCTGGGCATCGAGCCGGGCGTTTGTTTGGGATGCCGCCAAAATGAATCTGCCCAGTGGTAAGTCATCGCTGGCGCAGTCGGTGTATCCAGTAGAAAGCGCCACCAACGATTCATGGAACCGTTCGACTGAATATGTTAAAGCCTGCATCGAGTTTTATTCCAAATACCTCTACGAGTATACGTATCCGGTTGCGACAAATGTGGCAGGTATCGTGGGTGGGATGGAGTATCCGGGCATTATTTTCTGCGATCATAAAGATAAGCGGGATGCCCTATGGGGCGTTACCGACCACGAATTTGGTCATAACTGGTTTCCAATGATTGTAGGAAACAATGAACGTAAGTTTCCGTGGATGGACGAAGGTTTCAACACCTTTATCAATACGTTGTCGACCACTAATTTTAACAAAGGTGAGTATGACCGGCAACGAGGTACTATGCACGACATAGCCCCAGCCTTATTCAGTCCGACCGAACCGGTTATGACCATCCCCGATGTGCAGCAACCCCGTGCATTGGGTATTCTGGCCTATTACAAGCCGGGTATGGGTCTCAAACTGTTAAGGGAGTCGATTCTGGGTCCTGATCGTTTCGATTTTGCATTTAAAAACTATGTTAACCGCTGGGCATTCAAGCACCCTACCCCTCATGACTTCTTTCGCAGTATAGAAGACGGTGCTGGGGAAGATCTGGGCTGGTTCTGGCGTGGGTTCTTTTACGAAACCTGGAAACTCGATCAGGGTGTGAAAGACGTGAAATATGTGGATGGGTCAGTTGAAAAAGGCTCTCTGATTGCCATCGAGAACCTCGAAAAAATGGCTATGCCCGTAACAGTCGAGGTCACTGAAGGTAATGGCAAAAAAGGTCGCGTAACCTTGCCGGTCGAGGTGTGGCAACGGGGCGGCACCTGGACATTTCGCTACAATTCGACCTCTGCCCTAAAAATGGTTGTACTCGATCCGGATGAGAAACTCCCTGACGTCAATACTAAAAACAACACTTGGCGATCAGAAGCACAATAATGAAGCTATACAGTTGGCTGATCCATGTAAAATGCGTCAGCCAACTGCATGATTAATTAAACTTCAACAACCATTGCCCCGTAGGAGTAGCCACCTCCAAAAACGGTGATCACAATGCGCTCGCCTTTTTTGAACGTATCCCAGGTTTGCGATAAAGCAATGGCACAGCCCGCACAGCCGGTGTTGCCCAGCAACTGGATATTAGAAATGAGTTTTTCCTCAGGGAGTTCGAGTGTCTTCATTACGTTGCGCGATATGCGAAGATTTGCCTGGTGAGGAAGCACAAAATCAACATCAGCAATGGTCAGGCCACAACGTTCCAAAACCTGCAAGCTGGCTTTAGGCATGTATTGACAGGCATTAATAAATACATCGCGGCCGAAGGGCATCGAAACGCCCCCTTCGTTGGGCTTCAACATAACCCCCGTTGTTGCTTTAGATGTATGAGCTGCTCCCCCTGTTATCAGGGCTTTGATGGTAAAGTCACGCTCGATTTGGCGTTCTTTAGTAATTAAGAGTGCAGCAGCCCCGTCGCCCCACAAATGCCCTGAAATAGTATCCTCGTCGTTGTTGTAAGCCGTGTTGTGCTCCGAAACAATGACCAGCGCGCGGCTGGCTTTGTTGAGCGCAAAGTAGCCTTCGACCAA
>JAQBNX010000205.1 GCA_028288385.1 Spirosoma sp. | reverse complement strand
GGTTACGTGTGATTTAACGCCGAGTGAATAAGCCCGCTCTTCGATAGCGACCAGTTCGGCATCCGAAAAGCCACCCGTATCGACCAATACGGAGTGGACTTCCATGCCCCGATCTTCGGACAGATATTTAACACAAAAGGAGGTGTCGAGACCCCCACTGAAAGCAAGAACAACTTTTTGAGACATTGGCTGGCCCCCATCAGCCGGTTTTGTTAGTCCAGCATCGGGATAATTTTAACGGGGCAAATATCGCGCATCCAGCGTTACGTTGGTTCATTTTCACAACAACACCAGCAAACTCCCCGGCAGCACTCGCACATCGGCGCGGCCGGATAATAAAGTCATCGGCTCACCATCGACATGGATCATCAGCGGGCCATTGGCCTGCACGGTTGCTTTCGTTATAGGCCGCCCCTGCCAGTAGGGTGATCTATCAATGTTTTTGTTAAAGAGTCGCCACGCTAGTATTCCTCCTGCCTGCAGAGGAAACGGCCGTAACTCGCACTGCTCTAAGCGTCCATCAGCAATATTAGCCGTTGGAGCCATCCAGGCGTTGTTGCCAAATTGACCAGCATTAGCAAATGTCAGTGAAAACAATTCTTTCTCTTCCTGACCATTGAGCAGGAAGCGCCTGGGCCGGTAGGCCCAGAATGCCCTTATGGCCGTGCGAACATATGTTGACAGACCACGAACGGGCTGTTGTGCAAAGGCATGCGCTACGTATGCCTCGAAGCCAAATCCAGCTGTGCAGAAGAACGGATGCTCATTAATTTCGGCGCTGTCAATCACGACTGGTCGACCCGTCAAGGCTCGTTCGACGGCTTTCACCGGGTTGAGTGGAATGCCCAGATGCCGGGCTAGTCCATTGCCAGAACCGATTGGTATTATGCCCAGCGCGGTAGCCGACCCCCGGAGCGCCTGTGCCGTTTCGTTGATGGTGCCATCGCCCCCAATAGCCAGTACCCGCGAGACACCACTGGCGCTGGCCGCTGCGGCCAGTTCGGTAGCATGACCGGGATGTGTTGTCATAACGGCCTCCGCAACGTAGCCCAGCGACTCGGCCTGGCGCAGAAGCAGGTCGCGTAGGTGAGCTTTCTGTGTTACGGTGGTTGTGCCCGACAGCGGATTGATGATGGCCAGAATGGCCGAACGTGTAGTCACTCAGGAGAAAAAGACAAAGAGCAGAATGATAAATACAACGATGAACACGTAGTACCAGCCATCCGAAAATATGTAAGGCTTATACTCATGATAAAATTTCCGGATTCTGCTCATGAACGTTGAACGGCGATAGCAGCACAAAAATAAATCATTTGTGGCCAATAGTCTGTTGCCCTTCAGATAGCATTGACTGAAGTCCAACAAATCATGTTTAACAAACTAAGCTGCTTGTCCGCCATTTACAGCCAGAACATGGCCGTTGACAAAAGAAGCCTCGTCGGAAGCCAGATAGAGGTAGGCGTAGGCAATATCGGCTGGCTCGCCAATGCGCCGGGCCGGAATGGTGGCAATTGCCCCATTTTTAACCTCGTCGGGCATGGCGTCGGTCATGGGGGTGCGAATGTAGCCTGGTGCAACAGCATTAGCCGTAATGCCCTTCGGTCCTAACTCTTTCGCCCACGAGCGAACCATACCGATAATGCCCGCTTTGGCCGCTGCGTAATTCGTTTGACCAAACGCACCATGTACGCCCACAATGGACGACGTACAAATGATACGCCCGTATTTCTGCTCGACCATGTAAGGCGCAACAACTTTGGTACAATTGAACACCCCTGTCAGATTCACGTCGATTACCTGTTGCCACTCGGCAAATGACATCTTAAGCAGGGTTTTATCACGGGTAATACCGGCGTTGTTAATTAAAATATCGATGCGGCCATAACGCTCATGGATATCGCGCGCTGCGGTTTCAATACCGGGCACATCGGTGGTGCTTACGGCCATAAACTCGCACCGAAATCCCTGATCGCGCAACGTCTGGGCGGCAACTTCGCCCTCCTCCAGCAAATCCCAGATAATAACCGTAGCGCCTTCGCGGCAGAATACTTCGGCGGCTCCCTGCCCTATACCCCTGGCAGCCCCGGTTATGATAGCAACTTTGTCTTGAAGTCTCATAGAATTTATTAGTTAACAGCCAGGCGTTATCCGTGTGTAATCAGCAGTAAAGAAAACTGGCCAGTGATTTATGCTCATGACACCCGGATAACGGCTTTCCCAATTACCCGACGTTCCATAAGGTCGCGCAGGGCGTCGGGTGCTTGGGCCAGTGAATAGAGTTTATGAATATGCTGTTTGAGCTGACCCGATGCGATCCAGCTCAGAATCTGTTTGAAGTTCTCTTTACTCGTTTCTGGCTCCCGCTGCGCAAATGCTCCCCAGAACACCCCTACAATGGACGCTCCCTTGAGTAGGGCCAGATTAAGAGGAATATTGGGAATTTCACCAGCCGCAAACCCCACGACCAGGTAGCGTCCTTTCCAGGCCAGAGACCGGATGGCGGGTTCGGCATAGCGATCGCCAACGGGATCATAAACCACATCGACACCACGTCCACCAGTGAGGTCTTTGATTCGGTCACGGAGGTTTTCGGTGGTGTAGTTAATTGTTTCGGTTGCCCCCATCGCGCGGCAAACAGCCAGTTTCTCCTCGGTCGATGCAGCAACAAA
>JAQBNX010000080.1 GCA_028288385.1 Spirosoma sp. | reverse complement strand
TGCTATGCTGCAAGCCCCACAGACCCGCCCGTTTTACCAGTTCGCGCTTCTGGTCGAGGATTTTGGCTACTTTAGAGAAGTTACCCGTCAGGTGCTCGGTCGTTTCGAGCGGGACAAGTTCGTTCAGGACAAACTCGCGGATGCGAGGAACAAGGGCCTCGGTTTGGGGAGTAGCAAACAGTGATTCCATGAGGAGAGTAAACTAGTGATCAGCTAATTGGTGAAATGCTCCTGCTACGCTCACCCTACGTCATACATCTGATTCTCATGACTTTTCCGGTGAGGAATAATGGTCCAGTGCTCCGTGTCCGGCATTTCGTCCTGGATAATAGCAGCCGCTACGTCTTCCAGGTTTTCTTCATTGGTTGTGAAGAACAGGCTCCGGGGATTGTCAGTCTGCGTGGTGCGCAGCTCAAAATATTCATTATGGTGCTGGACGTCGTGTTTTTCGACAAGTTGGTATTGATTCATAACAAGTAATTTTAACGGTTAAAGCTAGTCTTATTTCAGAATAAATTGGGTCCATGACAGGCTTCTGCTAAACTGCCAGCCCTCACCCACTGTTTAAATCCCCCACTCCACAGAGTCCGGAACATCCTGGCCTCCAACTATTCTTTTTATTCCTTTGGCAACAAATGCATCCAGGTGCTGCTGTTCGACCTTTCGGTTGCAGCCAGGAGCATTTATCTCACCTGCCGACAAACGACAAAATTGACGTTCAACAATTCTCGTTAAACCGTTTGACTTCTCAAGCATAATGATGCGGGTGGGGTTATCAGCTTGGGTCAGTGTGCCTTCGACCTCACCGAAAACAAGCGTAATCCCATACGTTTTAAGGGATTACAATTTATTAAGATCCCCTTTTGGTCAAGCTATGGTTCTCTTTTTTAGCTGCGTGATTGGTCAGGCTATTCTTTCTTGTTATTACCAACAAACCCGTTAAACGGATGTTTAGGTAGACTGCAATACCGCATGCACCCAATTGCCCATTGAGCTATTTGTCATTATCCCGCTATACCATCTGTCATGAGTCAATCTGAATTTCGCCCCAAAGCCGAAGAGATTTCCGGTCAACAACTTCCCTACCCCGCCCGACAGTCAGACATGGACCCCGCTCCCGACAGTGACCTGTCTAATTATAAGCCAGCGGGGAAACTCACCGATAAAATCGCGCTCATTACGGGTGCTGATTCTGGTATTGGCCGGGCAGTGGCTATTGCCTTCGCCATGGAAGGGGCCGATGTCGCCATCGTTTACAACGAAAACACCGACGATGCGAAGTATACCAAACGCATGGTTGAGTCGAAAGGCAGGTCGTGTCTGGTAATACAAGCCGATGTCCGGCAGAAAAGCCTGTGTGAAGATGCCGTTCGGCAGACGGTAGAAAAATATGGCAAGCTGAATATTCTGGTTAACAACGCGGCTTATCAGCAATCGCAGCAGAAGCTGGAGGATATCTCCGAGGAGCAGCTTCGGCGCACGTTCGACACAAATATCCTGGCTTATTTCTTTATGGCGCAGGCGGCCCTGCCACACCTGAACGAAGGCGACTGTATTATAAACACGGGTAGTATTGTCGGCATCGTGGGTAACCCGATTCTGGTTGACTATACCGCTACCAAAGGCGCCATTCATGCATTTACAAAATCATTGGCTATTCAACTCGGCGAGCGGAACATTCGGGTTAACTGCGTAGCACCTGGACCCGTCTGGACACCCAATATTCCGGCGACGATGCCTAAGGATGAAGTCAAAAACTTTGGGCATGAAGTAGCACTGGCCCGTCCCGGCCAACCCGAAGAGCTTGCCCCGGCCTATGTACTGCTCGCTTCCAGCGACGGTAGTTTTATAACCGGTAGCATCGTGGAAGTAACAGGCGGCAAACTAGGCTAAGACCATATGCGTACCGTAGGATGTAGACTGCAACATTTATTCAGGCAGTTTATCTCGTCCCACATCCATCACTTCATCAAACATGTCCATTCCAAAGTACCCACCCAACACTGTCCGCTCACTGCTCAGTACGGACTATGTTACCGACGTTACGCGGCAGGTATTGACCGAGCGGCTTAGTGCTCCCAGCCGGCAGCCCGAGTTCTTTTCGGCCGCCGAATATTCTTTACTGGAAACGGTTTGTCACCGCCTGATTCCTCAGGATGATGGCCTGCAGATCATTGAGATATGGGGAAGCATCGACGATCGGCTGGCCGAAAACAAGTCCAACGGCTGGCGGTATGACACCATGCCCACCGATCACGAGGCTTATCGACGGGGACTGGCCGGCCTGGAAGAAAGTGCCCAGGGGCTATTTCAGCAGCCGTTCCAACGGCTTTCCTCCGACCAGCAAGACCATATCCTGAGCCTTGTCCAGACTGGTGATGCGCCCGGTGATACGTGGAAGACGATGCCATCGGAGCGCTTTTTCGAGGAAATGCTTGCCGAAGCAGTCGAGAACTACTACAGCCACCCACTAGTGCAGGAGATGATTGGGTACGTCGGTATGGCCGATCAACCCGCCTGGAACCGTCTGGGGTTAAATAACTTAGAAGACCGGGAACCCCGCCAGATCTAATTCGATCAGGGTTCTCATCCCACCTACGATGCAACACCATTCAATGAACGAAACCGTCGATGCCGTCATTATCGGTACCGGGGCGGGCGGTGCTCCTTTGCTGGCGCGGCTCGCAGCGGCCGGATTAAGCGTGGTGGCGCTCGAAGCCGGTAAGCAGTGGAATCCGGCAAAAGATTTCGCTACTGACGAACGATCGCAGGAAAAGCTGTTCTGGAACGATGAGCGCCTGAGCGCCGGAAATGATCCCATACCCTTCGGTAATAACAACTCGGGTACGGGCGTGGGGGGCTCAACGCTGCATTACACTGCCTACACTCCGCGTGCCCAACCCGACGACCTGCAGATACGTAGTGAGTTCGGTGTGGGCGAAGACTGGCCGTTCGGTTTTGACCAGATAGAGCCGTACTACACCGAAGTTGAGCAGTTTATTGGCGTATCGGGGCCATCGCCCTACCCCTGGGGACCAATGCGACAAAAAGGGTACGCTCTTGGCCCGCTGCCCCTCAATGGCGCTGGCCAACTCATGGAACGAGGCTGCCGGGAGATCGGCATAAAAACGTCACCAGCGGCTAATGCGGCCTTGTCGGCTGGGTACTACCAGGAGGGCGTTGGCTACCGTCCTGCCTGTACTAACCGGGGATTTTGTCAGGCAGGCTGTAACAACGGGGCTAAGGCCAGCATGGACGTAACGTTTATTCCACTGGCCGTTCACCATGGTGCCGAAGTTCGACCAGAATGCTTCGTTACGCAGTTCGTTCGGGATGCGTCAGGCAAAATTACCGAAGTCATCTATAGCCGGAATGGGCAGGAGGAACGGCAAAAATGTCGGTTCGTATTTCTATGCGCCGGAGCCGTTGAAACGCCACGCCTGCTGCTGATGAATGGCCTTGCTAACAGTAGTGGTCAGGTAGGACGTAACGTTATGGCCCACATGGGCCTTCAGATATGGGGTGAGTTCGACGAAGATGTCAGACCCTACAAGGGTATCCCCGGCTCCCTAATTTCGGAAGATATGCACCGGCCCCATAATGCCGACTTTGTGGGTGGCTACCTGCTCCAATCTATTGGCGTTATGCCGGTTACCTACATCAGCCAGATGGCACGGGGCCGGGGTTTGTGGGGTCAGAACTTGAAACGGGCGGCTGCGGCTTACAACCACGTAGCGGGCATTAACATTCTTGGCGATTGTTTGCCCTACGAGCATAATTTTCTGGAATTATCCGATGAGAAAGACATCCGTGGCCTACCCAAACCCCGTATCTACTTCTCTAATGGCGATAATGAAAAACGCATGACGGCTCATGCCGATAAGGTCATGCGGGAAATATGGGATACTGCTGGCGCCAAAAACGTTTGGGCTTTTCCCCGGAATGCGCACATCATTGGTACCTGCCGGATGGGCAACGACCGCGAAAAATCGGTGGTGAATGCCGATGGACAGTCGTTTGACATTCCCAACTTATACATTAGTGATAACTCAACTTTCCCAAGTGCCCTGAGCGTAAATCCTGTCCTGACAATCATGGCTCTCGCACTCCGCACGGCAGATAGATTTTTAGAAAAGAGTAAAGAGTGAATGAGCGTTAGCACTTCCCATTCTTTCGCTCATTCACTTTTTACAATTAACTCATTGAATCAACAGCATGGGTTTCCTTCAAAAGATCAAGAAAAAATACGGTGACGGTAATTATGCAGGTGATCAGTTTGGTGGGGCGGGTGGCCACGATGGTAGCGGCCTTCCCGATGCAAATCCAGGGAATTTCATGTTCGCTACGGGCATTGAGTGCTCATACCCAACCATTGGAAAAGGAAAAATCAGGCGCGACCAATTGCGTGAATGTGGCCACTACGACCGCTGGAAAGAGGATCTGGGGTTGGTGAAAGAGACTGGCCTGCGGGTACTACGTTACGGGCTTCCATATTACAGCATCCATAAAGCGCCGGGCAAATATGACTGGAGCTTTGCCGACCAGGTGATGAAGGAGATGAAACGGCTCGACATTGTCCCTATTCTGGACCTGATGCACTTTGGCGTGCCAGACTGGATCGAAAACTTCCAGAATCCCGAGCTACCCCTTCATTTTGCGGAATATGCCGGAGCCGTTGCCAAACGCTATCCGTGGGTGCGTTACTACACACCCGTCAACGAAATATACGTAACCGCCCGAATCAGCGGTAGAGACGGCGTCTGGAACGAGCAGCTCAAGACCGACAAAGGCTTTGTAACGGCCATGAAACATGCC
>JAQBNX010000187.1 GCA_028288385.1 Spirosoma sp. | reverse complement strand
CAATCAAAAACAAATCCCTTACCCGGTCGAGCCGGGCGTTGTCGGATAGGTCGAGGTGATAGAGTGTGTTTAACTCTTCTTCTGACAGGTAGACGTTATCTACGTCCTCGACCAACTTTTTAAACTTGGGGTTTTGGTAGATCGTGTTTTCGTGCAACCCGTCGATGTGCGATTGTTTTAGCATCACTTTCAGGTCCTTTAGCAGCGTGCCTACATAGTTGAGCGTCAGCCCTCGGTTAGTGAGCCAAAGTTTAAAGGCATCGTAGTAAGGCATTGTATAAGCGTCGTACTCTATCGAGTTTCCGGTTTCCGTCTGGTAGCGATCGAGAACCCGTTTGAGTTTCATATAACCTGCCAGCGTATAGGCCGCGTATTTGGTCTCTTTGGCGGTCAATCGGTTTCCGGCCTCAGCCTCCTTCACAAACCGAACGATGTAGTCTGTAAACGGCTCTATGGCCTCCGTAAGGGTTAGGCTGGTTTTTGACTCCCGGCCCAACTCCCGGTCGAGGTGGAGTTTGATAAGATTGTTTGTGATTGGGACACCCGCTAACTGTAGCCGATTAAGTACGGCTCTTAATGCAGACCTATGGCGGTCAAGGTGGGCGTTGATCGTTTCATTCTCTCTCAGCAATACCCGGTTTTTGGTATTAGTGCGAGCGCGGCCATTCTCGGTGTCCCAAAGGTCAGGTAAGATTGTTTGCCCGGTAGATGTTTTGAATCGGGTGTACTGGTAACGGTAAACGAGGTAAATGAGGGTGGGTACTTTGGCGCGGGGGTCTTTTAAAATGCACTTTGCGGCCTGATCGGTTATGGTTCTCATGGTCACTGACTGGTTTGGTCAGCACCAAGTTAAGAACTATAGTAATACGGGGGACGACTGAGGGGACGAATAAACATTATCAAACTGTATTATTATCAGCAAGGCCCAATAAAGAAAAAAGGTTAACCCGTTGATTTTGAGCGATTACGCTCTAAAACGGATTAACCTAAATGTGATTTTTGAGCCTCCTATAGGACTTGAACCTACGACCTACGCATTACGAATGCGTCGCTCTACCAGCTGAGCTAAGGAGGCTTTTACGTGTTTTGCGGCCGGGGCACCGGAGCGAGGCAAAGATAGGGGGGCGAAATTTAATAATACAAGTATCCGTTCTCTTTTTGGTAAATTTGCGTCCATGATTTCCATTACGAACCTTTCTTATTACCTCGGCAGCCGGGCACTTTATGAAAATGCCTCGCTTCATATCAAGCCCAACCAAAAAATCGGTCTGATTGGCCTCAATGGCACGGGTAAGTCTACGCTGTTGCGTATAATTAACGGCGAATACCAGATCGACGGCGGCACCATTTCCAAAGCAGGCGACGTAACGATTGGCTTCCTGAACCAGGATTTACTGTCCTATCAGACGGACGATTCGATTCTATCGGTCGCCATGCAGGCCTTCGCCCGCCAGAACGAGCTCCAGCAGCAGATTGAAGAGTTGCTCCACCAAATGGAGACAAACTACCACGATGAGCTGGTCGATAAACTGGGTAAGGTGCAGGAAGAATTCGACGCGCTGGACGGGTACACTATTCAGTCCAAAGCCGAAGAAATTCTGGAAGGGCTCGGTTTCTCGACCGACGATCTGCATCGCCCCCTGAAGCTGTTTTCGGGTGGCTGGCGAATGCGCGTTATGCTGGCCAAACTGCTCCTGCAGCGGCCGTCGTTGCTGATGCTCGACGAACCAACCAACCACCTGGACCTTCCGTCGATTCAATGGGTGGAGAAATACGTTCAGAATTACGAAGGAGCCGTTATTGTGGTATCGCACGACCGCGAGTTCGTTGATAACGTAGTGGATACCATTGTGGAGGTGTCGGGCGCCAAGCTGAACTACTACGCCGGCGACTATTCCTATTATTTAGAAGAGAAAGCGCTACGTAACGAGATACAGAAAGGCGCTTTTGAGAATCAGCAGGCCAAAATCCGACAGACTGAACGGTTTATCGAACGGTTTAAAGCCAAGGCATCAAAGGCCAAACAGGCGCAGAGCCGGGTTAAGCAGCTCGAACGGATGGAACTCGTAGATGACGTAATCGATAGCAGCGCCCGCGTCAACTTCAAGTTCAACTTCTCGCAGCAGCCGGGTCGGCATATTCTGCACCTGGACAATGTCTCCAAAGCATACGGCGAAAAACGCATTCTGACCAATACGACGGCCCGGCTCGAACGGGGCGATAAAGTGGCCCTGATTGGTGCCAACGGCCGGGGTAAATCAACGCTGCAACGTATAATCTCCGGCTCGGAGCCCATTAAAGGCGAGCGGCAGTTAGGCTACAACGTTTCGTTTAGTTTTTATGCCCAGCACCAGCTTGAATCGCTTCGGGTGGAGGATTCAATGTTGGAGGAGCTCAAACAGGCAAATCCAACAAAATCGGATGGCGAACTGCGTGGTGTGCTGGGCTGCTTCCTGTTCTCGGGCGACGACGTATTCAAAAAAATAAAGGTCTTGTCTGGTGGCGAAAAGTCTCGGGTGGCGCTGGCCAAGGTGCTGCTCTCGCAGGCCAATTTTCTACTGCTCGACGAACCGACCAACCACCTGGACATGCAGTCGGTCAACATCCTGATTCAGGCGCTGGAGCAGTATGAAGGCACGTATGTGGTGGTATCGCACGATCGGTACTTTGTGTCGCAGATTGCTAATAAAATCTGGTACATCGAAGACGAACAGATAAAGGAATACCCCGGTACCTACGACGAGTATGAGTGGTGGCAGGAAGAGCGCCGGGAGAAAGGATTGACTTCAGCTAAGCCTGCTGAAAGCGCTAAAACGCAGCCTGTTATGCAGTCAGCAACCAATGGTCATGCGTTGAACGGAAATGGTCATCACAATGGTAATCCACCCGGCACCAACGGACGGGCATCGGAAGAGGAGCGGAGAGAGTGGCAGAAAACGCTGAAGGCCCTGACCCGCCAAGCCGAGGAGTCTGAAACAAAAATTGGTCAGTTGGAAGAGCGCAAAAAACGACTCGAAATTGAACTGTCAGACCCTTCTACTTACGGCGACAATAAGCTGATGCAGGCTAAAAACGACGAGTACCGGCGCATAGCGGCTCAGATTAGTCAGCTACAGGATGAATGGGAAACCGCCATGCTGGAGGCTGAAGAGTGGGAAAAGAAGTTAGCGTAATCAAAGTTAGTTTTTACATAAAAAGCCGGGGGTGTTGAACACCTCCGGCTTTTTACTTTATTATGTGAAATAGATAACTAGTGGAATGAAGCTGTTTGCCATTAATCGAATCGTATCTATTTAAAAATGTAGTTCTTTATTGTTGAGTGGCCCGTAAGCTAACGAGTTTGGTAATGACGCAATCTTATTGATTTTAGGCAACTATAGCCATGTGTACACGTTTAATAATCAGTTTTTTACCGCAATAAACATCTGATAATGGTTCGTAGCCAGTTGGTTGCCCTCGTGCTTACGGGGTTGTTTGTGTCTTCATCATTTGCCCAGATTCCTCAACTTCAGACCATTGACCGGATTTACGATCCGCAGGTGCAGACGGTACTGCTGTTTCCACAGGTTGGCGCAAATCGAAACGACCCGGCTTTGACGCTGAACCCGCCTGTCGTTTCGCTCGATGAGCAGGTGCCCATTCAACTCGAATTCGATGACCTTACTGCTAATTATCGTTCCTTTCGGGCTCGGCTCATTCACTGCAACGCCGACTGGCAGCGGTCTGTGCTAAACGATATTGAATTCACCTACGAATACAACGATAGCCCCATTACCGACTACCAGGTCTCGATCAATACGAAGATTCCCTATTACCACTACCGCTTTACCTTGCCACGGGTGAAATTGCCAGGCAACTACCTGCTTGTTGTTTACGATGAGCGAAAGCGCGAAAATATCATCCTGACGCGCCGATTTATGACGTACCAGAATCGGCTGACGGTAGGAGCGGGGGTACGTTTCTCAACCGATCCGGCCCGGCAGTTTACCGACCAGCAAATTGATCTGACCATCGACTACAAAGGCTATCAGGTTATTTCGCCCCAGGACGATTTTCGGGTAGTGATCCGCCAGAATTACCGCGACGACCGCATCATTCGAGGGCTGCGACCAACCAATGTGCGGGCTTTCGACCAGGTGCTGGAATACCGGGTGGTGGATTTAAGCAACACGATGCCGGGAGGTAATGAATTCCGATTTTTCGATACCCGCACGGTGCTCTCCCGCGCGAACTATATTGACCGCATCGACCGCCCCGCCGACCGTAACATTGCCTACGTACAGGTCGATCAGCCCCGAAGCCGGGGAGCCTATATCCAGAGCGACGACTTTAATGGGCAGTACGTGATTGACCACCGCGAAACGGGTAACGGTGCTACTAATGCCGACTACATCGAAACGGTGTTTACGCTGAAAACGGCCGACATTCCGGGGGCAGATGTATATGTCAATGGAGCCTTCAATCTATGGCGGTTAGACGATCGCAACCGACTGGCTTTTGATCCGGCTTTGGGTGCATACCGGGCGGCCATCCTGCTCAAACAGGGAATTTACAATTATGATTACACCGTGCTGACTACCGGGACACAACCTCGCGTAGACGAAACGTATATTGAAGGCAGCTCTTCATCGGCCGAAAACGACTATGAAGTGTTCGTATATCATCGCCCTCCGGCTGCCCGCGCCGATCAGCTAGTGTCATACAGACGGGTAGGCATAAACAAACGCCGATAAGGTAAGAAGGCCAGCACTCGAAGTGCTGGCCTTCTTACCTTATCGGCGTTTGTTTATGCGCTGTGCAGAAACTCCATGATGTCGCCGTCCTGCACAATGTATTCCTTACCTTCGACCGCTAATTTGCCTGCTTCCCGAACGCCCGCTTCGGTTTTAAACTGGGCAAAGTCGGGCAGTTTCATGACCTGTGCCCGGATGAATTTGCGCTCAAAATCGGAGTGAATCACACCGGCGGCCTGGGGAGCCTTCCAGCCCCGGTGAATGGTCCAGGCTCGAACTTCCTTAACACCCGCCGTGAAGTACGTAATTAGCCCCAGCAGCCGGTATGAGGCTTTGATAAGTTTGTTCAGACCCGATTCGGTCAAGCCATACTCACTCAGGAACAGTTCACGCTCCTCAGGGTCGTCCATCTCGGCAATCTGCGATTCAATGCCCGCGCTGATGACAATTACTTCCGCTCCTTCGTCTTTAACAGCTTCTTTGAGTGCGTCAGAATACTCATTTCCATTAGGCAGCGACCCCTCGTCCACGTTCGCTACGTAGATAACAGGTTTTACCGTCAGTAAGGAAATGTCGCCAATAGCAGCTTCACGCTCCTCGTCCGATATGCTTACGGTTCGGGCGCTCTTGCCCGCTTCCAGTGCTGTCTTGAACAGCTTCAGCACTTCCAGTTCGGCTTTTGCTTTGGCATCGCCCACGCGGGCAGCTTTGTCGATGCGCTGAATTTTCTTGTCGACCGATTCCAGGTCTTTCAATTGTAGTTCGGCATCAATGATTTCTTTGTCTGAAACAGGATTCACCTTGCCTTCAACGTGTACGATATTATCGTCTTCAAAACAGCGAATAACGTGCACGATGGCGTCGACCTCGCGGATGTTGGACAGGAATTTGTTGCCCAGCCCAGCGCCCTGACTGGCTCCTTTCACCAGTCCCGCAATGTCGACGAACTCAATAATGGTGGGCACCACCCGCTGTGGTTTTACCAGTCCTTCGAGTGCATTCAATCGTTCGTCAGGTACGGTTACCACGCCCACATTGGGCTCTATTGTACAGAAGGGATAGTTGGCTGCTTCGGCCTTTCCGCTTGAAATTGCATTAAACAGGGTGGATTTGCCCACGTTAGGCAATCCCACAATACCACATTGTAAGCCCATAAATAAATGGCGAAAGAATAAATGATTCTGGGCGCGAAAACTATCGGTTAATCCATCGCACTTTCACCATTCACCCGTTCACGCGTTAAGATTTCCTGCAAAATTACAACCGCGACGGCGGACCGCAAAAAAAGCCTTTAGCTGAGGGCCAAAAGCAGAAGAGGGTATAGTATGAGAGGCTCTGGTGGCAGAACTAGTTTAAGGAGTACAGTTATTGCATAAAGGTTGGATCACTCCCATTTTAGATTACTGACAAAATCAGATTGCTCGTCATTCTCGGGGCGCACAAACTGCGCAAAATCAACGTCGGGCAGCAACTCTGTTTTAACGTAACCAACGGTTTCCTGAAGGGCCTCCACGAATTTTTGAAAATCTTCTTTGTACAGAAACAGCTTCTGCTTTTCGTAGGTAATTACTTCGCCCTGTACCTGCCGCCGACTTTCGGTAATGGTGATAAAATAGTCGTTGGCACGGGTTGTCTTAACATCGAAAAAATACGTTCGTTTGCCTGCCCGCACCCGTTTGGAATAGTTTCTGTCCTGCTCTTTTTCGTCCACAATCAGAAAAGTTTTGGCTTTACGTGGTGCTAAAGTAGAGCATTCAGTTAAATAATAGAAGAAATTAATTAAGTATATCCTGTGGCGAAATAGCCACAAAACTGCTAGTAGTTGTGGAGTGCATTCTACAGTTTTTTGCTTAAATGCTTGGTAATATATTCCCCCCGGCCTATCTTTGTTAAGAAACAATTGTACTTTTTTAAGATGAAGTAGTTGGTTTGAACTGGCATTTACACTTCATCTAGTTTATCACCTAACCCAAAACTGTATGAATGTAATCGTGTCTTTAATGCTGTTTTTCGGTAACATGAAATCGCCGGAGGCCTTACCAAGCCTCATACAGAAAGGAAAAGCCTCTTTTTATTCAAAGAAGTTTGCGGGTCGGAAGACCGCTTATGGTGAACGCGTCAGACCTGACGCACTCGAAGGTGCCCACCGTCACTTTCCACTTAACACCCTTGTTGAGGTCACAAATTTAGATAATGACCGCTCCGTAATTGTCAGGATTAATGATCGCGGACCTTTTTCCAAAGGTCGCGTAATCGATCTTACGCATGCAGCCGCTCATGCGCTGGGTATGATTTCAAAGGGCGTTGCCAACGTATCGCTCCGCGTTGTAGGAAAAGGTCGGGCGCTAGCACTCGCTCCCCTAACCAACTCGTTTTCCAATCCCCTTGCTTACCAGCCGCTGCTGGAACCGGTACTTCAGTAACCCCTGTTAAGCAGGCGGTTCCAGGATTACGTTTGGGTGAAACAAATGGTGTAAAACCTCTTATTGCCAGACGTAGCCACCAGAATGCCGGACCAATAAACCAAAGACTGTTCTCCATCCGCCCGATGCTTCACTGTGCAATTTCTGCCGGAGCATCGGGCGGATGTTTTTATCCGTTTATCTTTGGCAAAGTCACAAACTTTATCAACGTTTATAAAATGAAACAGCCCCTCAATTTAGAGCAGGTACGTTCCTTTGGCAATGTCGAGTTTTTGGCCCGGCAGTTGGTTGAAGGGTTCATTACGGGCCTGCATAAATCACCATTTCACGGATTCTCGGTTGAGTTTGCCGAGCATCGGCTCTACAACACCGGTGAAACCACCCGGCACATTGACTGGAAAGTGTTTGGTAAGACGGAGAAGCTATTCGTAAAACGCTACGAAGAAGAAACCAACCTGCGCTGCCACCTGCTCATCGATACGTCGTCGTCTATGTATTACCCCGAGTTAGGCGGCAACCCGCCCAATTACGGGAAAATGATTTTTAGCGTAATGGCCGCTGCATGCTTAGCCTATATGCTACAGCGGCAGAAAGACGCCGTCAGCCTGACTACGTTTGCCGATTCAATTGAGGTGCAGACACCGGTGAAATCGACGCCCTCGCATGTTCACAAACTATTTACGCAACTGGATCAGTTGATGCTACAGCCTAAGCCGCTGCGCAAAACCTCGGCAGCCGACGTAATACATCAGGTGGCTGAAAAAATCAATAAACGATCGCTGGTTATTATTTTCAGCGATATGTTCGACAACTCGGAGAAGAGCGACGCCTTGTTTTCGGCCCTTCAGCATTTGCGGCACAACCTGCACGAGGTGTTGTTATTTCACGTGACGGATAAGAAAACCGAAGAGGATTTTGCCTTCGATGAGCGCCCTTATGAATTCATTGACCTCGAAACGGGCGAAAGGGTGAAACTTCAGCCGGGGCAAGTGCGGGATACGTATCAGCAAGCGGTGAAAACGTATTTTCAGGAGTTAAAAATGCGGTGTGGGCAGTACAAAATTGATTTTGTTGAAGCCGACATTGCGCAAGGATTCGACCAGATTCTTACTTCCTATTTAGTGAAGCGTACCAAGATGCGCTAGCGTAGCCTTGCCTTCTTGCGTCAGCGTACCCTACCAGCAAAGCCATTTTTCAGGTAGTTACGGCGTTTGAGGTATGGTTATTTGCAATTTTATGACCTATAGAATAATATAAAACACAGAACTTCACAGATCATGAAATTACACGCCATTCTTCAGCGTCATGGTAAAACGGCTACCGGTTTTCAAGTTCCCGAAGAAGTAGTAACCAGTCTTGGCACGAGTAAACGGCCAGCGGTGCGGGTGACCATCAATGGGTTCACCTACCGAAGCAGTATTGCTGTGATGAATGGAGAGTTCATGCTCGGGGTGAGTGCCGAAAACCGCCAAGCGGCTGGTATTGAAGCTGGCCAGGAAGTAGAGCTTGAGATTGAATTGGATACCGAATCCCGTGAAGTTGTGCTACCGCCAGATTTTGTGGCGGCTCTAGCCAGTAATCCCTCCGCCAAAGCCTTTTTTGAGGAGCTTTCTTACAGCAACCAACGACGTCATGTGCTTTCTTTTGAGCAGGCAAAAACAGATGAAACCCGCCAACGCCGAATTGCCAAATCAATCAGTATGCTGAAAATAGGCTAGGCTTGATAGGCCTCTGGTTAGCATAACGTTTAATTATTAAACAAGACACCTGCTAGTCTATGAAGCATGCTGGCTTCACATACTTCATTATTCCCAGCCAGTTTCTTTTCTTAATAGGATGTTTATGTACTTATAATCTATGTTTTAGCCAAGCCATCAAGAAACACCTCATACCGGTTGCTGATTCTAAGATCTACATTGAAGAAAGCGGGCAGGGACCTGCTTTATTACTCCTGCATGGGGGATTATTGGATCATCGCATGTGGGAGCAACAGGTTGGCGAACTCAACAAACAGTTCCGGGTGCTTAACTGCGACATGCGCAAACATGGCCTAACTCAAGATGGGGACTCTACCTTCCTAAACTCAACTGCGCTGGCATTGATCCTGGATTCACTGGGGGTGCGCAAAACTCATATCATGGGTCTTTCCTTTGGGGCCGTTGCCGCAGTAGATTTGGTGTTAGCTCATCCTCACCGAATCGATAAATTGATCTTAGCTGCCCCAGGGCTAATTGGTTATGACTTGAATCACGATCCGATCTTAGTAGCTAACCAACGCCAGGAAAATGCCGCTAAACAACGGGGAGATACCCTGAACTACGTAGAATACTTTTTACGCTCTTGGACAGATGGTCCCCATCGGTCGCCCACTACTGTTGATGCTCAACTACGAACTCGCATAAAACAAATGGTAAGCGATAACTTGAAACAACATCAATGGGCCACTAGCCTTTCGTTCAAAAATGATCCATTGCCAATTAATCAGTTAGGTAGTATTAGTTCACCCACTTTAGTGCTGGTCGGCAATCAAGATATGCATGATATTTTAGCCATTAGTGATATTTTGTATCGTAAAATTCCTCGCGCGAAGCGGGTAATTATTCCAGGGGCGGCTCACATGCTCAATCTGGAACAGCCTGCTCTATTTAATCAAGCGGTTACGGCTTTTTTACTGAATTAATAGGCTAATTAATCATAACTGCACTAAACAACACATCCATGATTACTGACTTTTTAGTCCTGTTTCGCGAACCGGATGGCCGCTCACAGCCGCACAGTCCAGCCTTCACTGAACGCCATCAACAGCACTGGCGCGACTGGCTAACAAAATATAATCAGTCGGGTAACTTAGTTGGTGGACAATCACTCACGTTGCAGGGGGCTATACTACGCAACGGACAGGACCCGGCCCAGTTAGGACCACATCAGATAGATAAGGAAATTGTCGGTGGTTATCTTCTTCTAAAAGCTGCTACGTTGGATGAAGCCATTAGCATCATCCGTACCTGTCCCATCTTTGAAGCTGATGGGTATGCTGAGATTCGCGAAATAATGGGGGCTAGTACTAAATTGATTAATACTTAGATTGATAACTATTCATAGAAAGCGTATTTTCCTTTACAAAAAGACACGTATACAACAGGCAGGGTAGATAAGTTTTGATAACTTTTAACTCTCTAAATCAAGAAAGAATGATTTTTATAACTCAACTTATTTATATCAAAGAAGGCCAGGAAGAGGTTTTCCAACAATTTGAAAATATAGCTATTCCATCCATTCCAAAATACAATGGGCAACTATTAATAAGGATAAGACCTAATGAAAGTTCTATTATTGAGCACACGATCGAAAAACCATACGAAATTCATTTAGTTGAATTCGCAACCGAGAATGATTTTACGAACTTTATGAATGATGAAAGCCGTAAACAGTTCTTATATCTAAAAGAGAAATCCATAAAATCTGCCGTTTTAGTAAAAGGAACAAAGCTTTAAAGAAAGAGCCTTTATTTAATCACGTAACATATTCATTGTTATAGGCCGGTTTTAAATAAAATGCAAAATACCAGTATGAGCTGGTTAAACTCATACTGGTATTTAGTTAAGCCAATATCTAAGCCTGCTGATTTATTTTTTTACGCTCGCCTTGGCGTTAGCTGGCGCTATGATCTTGTTAGGCTGTGTTGCAGATTGTTGCTTTCTGTGAAAAGCGATGAAATTTTCTATTTCTTCAACGGGGAGTTTGCGGGCAATAATTTTCTTTGACTTATCGAGTACGTAAACCGTTGGCGTAGTCCAGACGTCATACTGCAAACGGTAGTTGGTGCGCGATGCGTAATCATAGCCATTAAGGGCTTTTTGGAGCTTGAATTCTTTAATGAATTTCTTCCACTCCTCCGGGCTGTCCTCAACCGGGATTGCCAGCACCTCAACACCCTTGCCCTTATTAGCGTCTACGTATTTCTTTAGCTTGGGAGCGCTGTCGCGGCAATGCCCGCAGTGAGGTGCGTAAAAAAACACGACCGTGTAGTCGGCCTTGATAGCCGAAAGTGAAATGGGCCGGCGTAGGGTGTCACTCACCGAAGGCGAAACGAGCGTTTTGCCAACCAGGGTGGGTTTAAGCGTAGCAACACGTTCACCTATTTTTCGTATGGTCGATGTGTCGGTGGTGGGCATAACGCCGGTGGCATAGTATTTCTCGAACATGTGCACGTAAAGGCCGTCTGTTCCCATCACTTTAGGTTGCTCATACTGACTCGTAATGTACCAGATGGTATACGCTTTCACTTCCTTGTTTTTGCCCGAAATGGCCTTGCCTACCATGTAATCAGCTTCCTTAATAAGCGAATCTGCACTTTGTACGGTCAGTTCTTTCAGGTACCGGTCAATCTTGGTTTGCAGCAGGGGCGTCCTGACAAACCGTTCGTCGGCAAAATCGTAATTGTCCCAGAAGTGACTTTTGAAATAATTGAACACCCACACCGAATCTGGTCGGCCGTTAGCGAGTTTAGGAGCAGGCGGCACTTCCGGCTCGGCCGATGCATTGATGAGTTTAACGGCAAACGTACCGGCGTTCTCCTTCATAAACAGATCACGCTGACTCTGGGCCTGTTTTTGCAGAGCAGCCATCTGCTGATTAAAGGAGCCCGCCGACGTAGCATCTGTACGGAGTTTTCGCTGGGTGTTCAGCGCCTGGGCTTCTTCATTAAGTTTGCTAAGCTGCTGCTGATAGCGGTAGAACAATTCATTTTCTTTCGAGCCGGTAATCTTCATGCTTTTAATCACATTCGACGTATCGGTTTGAAACGAAAACTGCTGGCTGGCATCAGGAATCAAAAACTGAACGTAACCGTGTTTAGGCATAACCACCAGATACAGTCCGGTAGGCAGCGTTTTAGGGCCATCGAACAGGAAGTTGCCTGCTCCATCTACGCGGGCGGTGTCCTTAGGAATGTACTGCGTCGCGCCAAAATAGTGCGCCAGCACTACGGTAGTATCCTTCAGGCCATTGACCCGCCCGGTAATTTTGTATCCATCCGGCGACGACTGCGCCCAGGCAGCCGTAGAAAGCAGTAAAGCAGCGAGGACGTTTAAAAGCAACTGTTTCATAGGGGTGGGGTACGTACCTTCGTGGCAGCGCAGTAACAAATTTAAGGCTTTTGCCTGATCTAACTGCCTCTAAAACGCTTGCCGTGTTCTGCGTAGTCTATGTTTTATTTCTTTTCCAAAACCCTGAATTACCTGCTTACGCCTGCTGGCTGGCTGATGGTGGTGCTGTTGCTGGCTTTTTTTACAGAAAAAACCGTGCGCAGGCGTCGGCTGATTGGTGTAGGGCTGGCTATCTTTTGGTTTTTTGGCAACTCGGTGCTGATTAACGAACTGGGGTTGCAGTGGGAATATCCCATTCAGGAAATTTCCTCTGCGCAGCGAGTGGCTGACTCAGGCGTTTCCATTGCTGTTTTACTGACGGGTGGCATGGTCAACACCTCAAAAGAGGTATCGGCGGGCCGGTTTCTGCTAGGTCACGAAGCCGATCGTGCCGGGCAGGCACTGTATCTGTACAAAACCGGGGTCATTCAAAAAATACTGATTAGCGGTGGTCCTGGTGACCTGCCCTTTCAGCAGAAACCGGTGCGTGATGAAGGAAGGATGACAGCCCGGTTTCTGATTGTGGCGGGTGTTCATCCGGCCGACATCGTACTGGAATCCAAGTCGCGCAATACGCACGAGAACGCCCTGTTCTCTGCCCGTATGCTCCACGACCGGTTCCATACAAACCGCTGCCTATTGGTTACGTCGGCAAGTCATATGCGCCGGGCCGTGGCGTGTTTCAAAAAGGAAAGGGTGCAGGTGACGCCCTTTCCCGGTAATTTTATGAGCAGCCGCCGGTCGTTCTGGTCGTTTGAGCCGGGTGAGTATGTCCTGCCCCATGAGCAAACCTTTGCCGAATCGTACGGACTGGTCAAAGAATGGGTCGGCTACGTAGTGTACTGGGTAGTGGGGTACGTGTAAATTAGACCGACAGGATCTTTACCATCCTGAGCAGATCTTCGTTAATGGGCTTAGGCAAGCGGATTGTGTCTCTAAAAGGCGTATATATCAGTTCGTTATTAACCACTCCTGCCATGACATTTTTTTCCCCGTTCATCAGCCCTTCCAGCGCACCCAGGCCCAACCGACTGGCCAGAATCCGGTCGTAGGCGGTGGGAACGCCCCCCCGCTGAATATGGCCCAGTGTTGTAACGCGCATGTCGATGTCGGGTTGTACCTGCGACCGAATTTTGTCGGCTATTTCGTTGGCATTCCCTTCTTCTTCCCCTTCGGCCACGACGATGATAGAGGAGGCTTTGTGACGGCTCCACCCGGCTTTCAACGTTTCGACCACTTCGGATATGGGCGTCAGCACTTCGGGGACCATCACCAGCTCGGCCCCGCCGGCAATACCCGACTGAATGGCAATGTAGCCCGAGTCGCGTCCCATCACTTCAATAAAAAAAATTCGGTCGTGCGAGTCGGCGGTGTCGCGTATTTTGTCGATGGCTTCGAGGGCAGTATTAACGGCCGTATCAAAACCAATTGTGTAGTCCGTACCGTAGAGGTCGTTGTCGATGGTACCGGGGGCGCCAACGGTTGGAATCCCATATTCATCATAGAAGAGCGTAGCACCGGTAAATGTGCCATTGCCGCCGATGGCCACTAATCCCTCAATACCGAATTTCTGGAGTTGCTCGTGGGCTTTGGCGCGTCCTTCGGGTGTCATGAATTCTTTACTACGGGCCGACTTCAGGATGGTACCACCTCGCTGCACGATGTTGCTCACCGAATGCGAAGACATCTGAAAAATGTCGCCGTTTATCATTCCGTTATACCCCCGGCGGATGCCAAATACCTCAATGCCATGGTAGACCGCCCCCCGGACAACCGCCCGGATGCAGGCGTTCATACCCGGTGCATCTCCACCCGAGGTAAAAACAGCAATTCGTTTCATTGGTTAAGTCTATTTTTTATCGAAAAAGCACAAGAAGGTAGGGCATTAGTGGCATAAACCCCGCAAATTTATCCGCATTTCCCAATCAAAAGGTATGGCCGGGCCAATTATCCAGTGTGATTCACCAAAATTTAAACGTAACACAACCGACAAAATGCGATAACGTCCGGGGTGACGAGTCCCTGTTATAGACTGGTAGCAGACTCCCTTTTTTTTAACTGGGCAGACCGCCAAAGAATCTTCCCATGATTGATCAAGGTCGGCAAAAGGCCAAAGTGTTTGACCAGCACCTTAAAGCGATCCGTCAGCGATCGGCGATGCTGCTGAACCGACAGGCCGCCTATTAAATACCGGCATAGGACAAATGGCAAAAACTCGACGGTTTGTGCTGCTTTTAAACACTGGATTTCCCAGTCCAGATCGGCGCTGAGGTTATTGGTTGGATAATCGGGGGCTAGCGCCCGTTTGACTACGAACGCCTGATGGCACACTTTCATGCCCAAGGCCATGTCGCGCCAGGTAAGCGTATGGGGCAACGCATGGGGTGTTACAGCGCTACGAAGACCAACGGGTGCGCCGGAGCGCCGGCCGCCATCATCCCGAACGAACAGCGCATCGCTGTACAGGACATCGGCCGACGTAGCGTCGATGTGTTCCAGCAGACGAGAGAGCGTTTGCGGGTCATATAGTTCGTCGCCTGCGTTCATAAACCACACATACTGGCCCCGCGCCCGGTGCAGCCCTTTGTTCATGGCGTCATAGAGCCCCTGGTCGGGTTCAGAAACCCAGCTGGTAATCCGGCTTTCGTATTGCCGGATGATACCGAGCGTACCGTCCGTCGATGCTCCGTCGATCACGATGTATTCAAAATCCGTTGCCTGCTGCGCCACGATGCTCTGAATCGTGCGCTCCAGAAACCGCTCTGCGTTGTAGGTAATGGTGATGATGGAAACGGTTAGCGGCATAAACAGGGGAAGAGCAAAAAAGAAAAAACGGCATGATACAGCCGCCATTTTCAGCCACTCAGCTTTCACTGAGTAGTGAACGATATAAATCTCTATGCTGCCGAGCTACGACGTCTTCCGAAAATAACGCTTCGGCAGTATGGCGGGCATTTAGACGTAGTGCGTTCAGGTTCGGGTGCGTCAGCACAAAAGCCAGTCCGTCGGCTAGCTCCTGTGCCGACCCAACGGCCGCCAGGTAGCCATTTTGCCGGTGGTCAATCATTTCGGGGATGCCACCCGTGCGGAATGCCACAACGGGTGTTCCACAGGCGAGCGACTCAATTACGGTGTTTGGCAGGTTGTCTTCAAGCGATGGAACCACCATGGCATCGGCTGCATTGTAAGCCGCCACAATTTCATCGTTCGATGTTAGCATGCCTAATTGCCGTACCGGATAAGGAAGTTCATCGAATAGGTAAGAGCGCCCTTTGCCGAATATCAGAATCTCGGGCCTTAACTCGGGCCGTTGCTGGTGCAAGAGTGTGAGCGCTTCGGCAAAATAACGAAAGCCCTTGCGTGTATCCGTTACGTTGGCGCTGCCAAACAGCAACCGGGGCGGCCCGGCAGTTGGGTTTGGGCTGGGGGTGAGGTCGAGAAATGCGGTTGCTTCGGCGCGGTCTATTGGGCAGTATAACTGCTGGTCGATGGCGTAGGGGATAACCGTGAACGGAAACCGGCGAAGCAACGTACTGCGCATGGCCTCGTCTGCTAACCACCGGCTGGGGGGAGTGAACATAATGTTGGCCGTATCGAAAAGCCGAACTTTCTGCTCGAAAATGCGGTAAGACAGGTCACGCTCATGCGGCTTTTTTAGATACGGACACGTATGGCAGTGGCTCAGAAAATGGTCGCATCCGCGCGAATAGTGACAACCACCCGTGAACGCCCATTGGTCATGGAGTGTCCAGACGATGGGCTTGCCTAAGGCAAATAGATTACGGAGCGTTTCAATCGACAGAAAACCAAAATTGATCCAGTGCAGGTGCAATACGCTGGCCTGCTGAATAGCCGGATGGAACGTTAGATTGGCTCCAAAAACGGCCGGAGAAAATTGAAACCGCACGGACCGGTCGCGCTCGAACGGTAAAAAGTAGAGCCGCTCTGCCACGAACCGACCAAATGCCGTTTGTTCGGCCAGAAAATTGTTTGCCAGAAATTCGACATCCAGGGCGTTTTTGTGTTGCTCCTGCCGGGCCGACGTCCCAACAAGCAATGTGGTCTGAACGCCTTGTTTCTGCAGGGCCTGATGCAGGCGACCTGTGGCTATGGCCGCGCCACCAAACTGCTGATAAGTGCTCAGGTGGGTAACTCTCATCAAGCAAACAGTTTTTCAATTTTTTTGATGATTTCCGGCCAAAACCCCAGACCCAACACGCGCCACCAGATCTGCCGGCGGGAATAGGCTTCCATTTCCGCGAAAATCGGATCTGGAAACAACTGTTTGGCTTTCTGGGTCAGGATTAGCGCAAAGCCATGCTGTTTGAGCGTTGTTGCAAAAACCCAGCCCAATAACAGGTTCCGTTGCGTCAGGGTGGTTTGATCGCTAAAGCGGTTGAGGTAAGTCATTTCTCCCCAAACGGAGCTGTTTTTTAAGGAAAACAAAACAAATTTCCTGATAAGCGGCTGGTTGGAGAAACTATCCAGTAAAGCGGGGGTAATGCGGGGCGAGCCTTTCGGCAGGAGTTCGGCGAGCCAGTGGGAGCCCATTTCTTCCATGAACTGCAAAACCTGGTATAGTTTGTCTTCGCCCTCGTAAATAGAAGCAATACCCGGCTCAAACTCGGCCGCAAGAACCTGGCT
>JAQBNX010000175.1 GCA_028288385.1 Spirosoma sp. | reverse complement strand
ACGGGCTGGATATTCCATCGAAAAGCCAGTTCCGCAAGATTGTAGCGTCTGCCCTTGCACCCGACCGATTGGTGCTGATTTCAACCCACCAGGTTCGGGATCTGGATAACCTGATCGACGCGGTCATTGTCGTCGATGATAGTGAAATTCTACTCAATCACTCCCTGACTCAGATAGCCGATCGATTACTGTTCGATACGGTATCCTCAGTTGGCCAGCCTGAACAGGTCCTGTATGCCGAACCATCGCTAAGGGGGCAAGCAGTGGTTCTGGAAAACCCAATGCAGGAAGACAGTAAAGTCGACTTGGAGAGCTTGTTCAATACAGTACTTTCCAATCGCGAACGAATCAAAACTCTATTTACAGCAACGCTATGACCGTGTATTCACTAACGCTGTTTCAAGCCGCCCTGGCCCGTACTGTAATTGCTTATTGTATTCCCTGTATTTTCCATTCGTTACGCTAAACTCATGAGTCGACCCTTCAATCTCCGGCGTTTTGGCCTGGTTTTACAATTACATCTGTCCGAACATATTCGATCGTACCTGTTGGGTGTGGGCGTTTTGTTTGGCGTCTGGATTATTATGCTCGCGCCAAGCACGGCCCGAACGACCCATTTTAGTGAAAATGTGTACCGATTCCACGGCATTCTGTTCAGTTTTTTATTTGGCGGGTCTGGTGCCTGGTTTGCCAGTGAAATATTTCGAGTTGTCAGTTCGCCAATTCGGGGTATTCCACACCTAATGTTACCCGCTTCGCAACTAGAAAAATATCTGGTTGGCTTACTGATGCTTTTTTTGTTCGTACTCGTTTTTATTAGCGTTTTTTACACCGTAGAAGGAATCTGTTTCTCGATTATCAATGCCCAAGTGCCCGCAGCCGAACCTCGCTATGCGTTGCTTAATTTAATGGGGCCTGCTATTCCCTTCGACCTTCGGTATCTATCCTGGCTCACGCCTTCCTTTTTCCTACTAGGGTCCATTTATTTCGCCAAAAGCGCGTTTATCAAAACCAGTGCGATTGGCTTCCTGCTTTATTTTTTTATCATTTTTCTCAACGAGTTGCTTATCCTCCAGCTATTTCCCCAACGCGTGCATTACGGTAATACGCCATTTTCAGAGGTTTTCTTTCAGCAAAACGGCCGTCGCTATGACCTAGAATTGACAGGACTACCTAAACTGATTATTACCACAGTCTTGTTGTTACTCCCGCCAAGTTTGTGGCTCATCGCGTATGTTCGCTATAAGGAGAAACAGTTGTAACTATGCATTTTCGCGAGACACAAGTTATCTACCTGCAAATCGCTGATTATGTCTGCGAGAAGATTTTGCTTGGGCAATGGCCACCCGGTGAACGCATTCCGTCCGTACGGGATTTAGGGGTCGAGTTGGAAGTAAACCCGAATACGGTCATTCGGACCTACGATTTTTTACAGCAAAGGGCAATCATCTTCACGAAGCGAGGCATCGGCTATTTTGCGGCTGACGATGCCGTTACCCAGATTAAAAGCTACCGTCGCGACCAATTTTTCGCCACCGAACTGCCCGTTTTTTTTCGCACCCTGTATCTGCTCAATATTGACCTTACCGAGATTGAACAGCGGTACGATGCCTTCGTCAAAGCGGAGTTTAACTAATCAACCTTTGTTACTTACGCATGTGGGCTCGGTTTTATGGCCGCTGACCTATCGATGTACCTTTCCTAGTTGACTATGAAAACGAGTGATAAATTATTAATCAGTAGCGCGCTTATTAGCTTAGTGACCTTAGTTGGTTCAACCATGGCGCTGCGCAGAGAACATGATAAAATTGATTTTAACGACCCATTTTTTGGGTACGAAGCAACGGCTATCAAACCCTTTACCACGCTCAAAATAGAGAGGAGTAAACCTGGTATTTTGCCACCTGGAACAGCGCTAATTGGGTCAAATGATGTTTCGCAAAATCCCAATGACAGCTACACGAATATAAGCATTGAGGCTGGAAAAGCGTATGAAATCCGTTTGCAGAAGAACAACAAGATTTCGTTTACCTATCGGTATGTAGGTGACACGTTGCTCATTCGATACGAGCCCGAATTTTCTCCCATGCCTGTCGCTGTTGATAAAGCATTTGCCGCGTCATCTTTTGCTTACATTATTGCGCCAACTTTCCAGGCACTCATTGCCTCCCGAACAACCTGCAAACTAGCGGGGCTAACGAGCGGGCATTTGTCGATTTCAGCAACCAATGCCCGCGTGTTGCTCAATAACAATACGATCAACCAATTAACGTCAACGGGTCAACGTGGCAGCCTCCTCCAAACGACCGCTATCAATCGTATTTATTCCGCTACGATTACGTCTCATGATAGCACTTGCTTTATGGCTGAGCGCGATGTATTTGGCACCATACACTTGCGAAACGATAGCACCGCCACGCTTAAAATTCCAGCTTCTTTGCTGAAAAAACTTTACTAATTAACCAAAGACGCTATTCGGCTTTAAGCACTTGGACGGGATTACTAGGCGCTACGCCACTTGTATTTGAGCTTATGAGTAGCAGGCAATCACCATAAACAGCAGCAACCTGCTGGCGTTAACTGACCACCATACTAGGTGCCTGATACGCCAGCTGACTTACTATCATTTAGCGAAAAGCAGATAGATTGTCGGTAGGGCCAGGAACGCAGCAGCCAAAAAAGACTTAAGCATCCCTTACTCAAAAGATACACTATGCTGATTTCACCCGCTCCGGGTACTTTCCAAACGCTTACCTCTTTCAGGCGGGTTTCTGCCGTAAAGACAACCATACCAAACAGACCTAATGAGATAATGATAATGGTAGAAAAGCCAGACGACCAATGACATTGCTCACGACTGTTAAAGGGTGGTTTAATTAGCCTAATTAGTTATATAATTTACTACTATATAGCTGTTACATTATTTCTAGAAGTTATAAAAAACGTCCACGAAAACCTCGGAATAAAGTCAGGACAACACACCCAATTACTATAATTAGGTCAATAGGGTAAAACGACTCAAAATGAAAATAGGGTGTTAAAATAGAAAGCTTAGTACTTAATGCGGCTCTGCTTACCGGACCCGCACTGTCCGATGGGGTTATTCCCCTGCTCCAGCAGCGGCGTTACCAGTCCCTTATCGGGCGAATACCAGGGGTACAATCACTTTCAGACTAATCGTTCGCCCCATATTATAAATCCCCCGCCGCCCCGTAGCCGGATTAATTGGGTTGTATTTCAGCCGACTTAAATGGCTTTGGTAAGCGACATCAAAGAGGTTGTTAGCCAGCAGATAAACCGTGATTTTTTTATGCCCCTGGCTATCAATCACCTCCGATCCGATGCCTGCATGAATGAGCGTGTAGCCGGGTGTAGCTGTCTCCGATCGGTTCTCCTGGAGGTATTGATTTTGCTCGAAGTAATGATCTAAACTAAGTTTGGCGAATCCGTTGCTCAGCCGACGGCCTACTTTTTTACGATTGACCCTCAATTCAGACTGGAAACGAGCAGGGGGCATAAAGGGTAGATAGCGCGCCGAATCAGGCTGATCCAGATTTTGCCCCCTTACCATCGAGAAGGTATTTTCGAAATGCAACCAATCAAAGGGATGGGGGTGAATATCCATACTTAGTTCGCCGCCCAGTAGCCTGGCACTGTTCTGTCCATACTGGTAGGTTGGCACCGGTTCGTCCAGCGACCGAATCGAGTCACCACCGGCTACGCTGCGTAACCGCTGGGCATAGATGTAGTTTTGAATTTGATTCCTAAAAATACCCGCTTCCAGCGTAACGTGAGGGGAGGTCAAGATCAGGCCTACATCGGCCTGCAAACTGGTCTCCGCTTTCAAAGACGGGTTCCGATCTCATACCGAAAGGTACCTTCATGCCGCCCATTGGAGCCGATCTCCGCCATGTTTGGCGCCCGGTAGCCACGCGCTACGTTACCCTTCACTAATAGGTGAGGGCTTACCTGATAGCTAGCCCCAACACTACCCGAGTAGTTACCGTAGTAGGCGGTGAAACCCGTAAATTTCGTTACTGCACCGGGTGTACCGGCGGGCACCCGCTGGTCGTTGGCTAAGAGCAAATCCTGGGTCGTAATCTGGCGCTGATCGTAGCGCAGGCCGCCACTAATATCGAAGCGCTCGAAGGCTTTTTGGGTGAAGACAAAACCTCCGGCGTCGAACAGCTGATAATCAGGGATTAGAAATTTACTACCCTTGTTTTTGTTTTGCTGGCTCATGCCACTGGCGCCAATGGTTGTTTTCCAGCCATTGTGTTCCGGAAAGAAATACTTCAGGTCGTAGGTAAGGGTTGGTAAATAGAAGTAAAGACCATACCGAGTGGGGTTGGTCACCTCGCCAAATTCCTGCCGTTGACTAAGCTGGTAGCCGCCATTGAAGGCCAACCGGGAAGCCCCTACATATATATTGTTGATCAGCAGTAGCCGCTGGTGGCGAATGCGCTGGTTGGGTATGCCCAGCCCATAACCGCTTAACGCGTGCTCACTCACCGGCTGGCTACCGAACGAGCCGTCACTTTCTACAATAGGCTGCGTAAACCGGCCGGTGCTGTCGCGTTCGCCTTCGGTGATGGCGGTATGCTGGTCAAATGAGCTGAAGTGGACTTGTGAATAGCCCCACTTACGATTGATGCCCACGTAGCCGTTCATATCCAGTTCCCGGAACCCAGAATTATAAACCCGACCATCGTACGCGTTTTGGTAGTTCCCCGCCTTTTTGCCGCTTACCCTGGCTAGCCAGTTAATGCCTTTGCGCGTCCCGGTCGTCATCGCTGAATAGCCGATGAGTCCATTATTGGTTTGATAATTGGCCAGCATTTGACCACTGATGTGTCCTTCGGGCTCGGGCGTGGGTGCCAGCAAGTTTATGACACCGGCAATCCCATCCGAACCGTACAACAAACTACCGGGCCCTTTAATGATTTCAACTCGATCCACTGCATACTCATCGACTTCAAGACCATGTTCATCGCCCCATTGCTGTCCTTCATGGCGCACTCCATTGTAGAGGGTAATGACCCGGTTATAACTTAAGCCCCGGATAACGGGCTTAGAAATAGCAGGACCCGTACTCACCTGAGAAATGCCGGGCTGGCGGGCCAGAGCATCAATTAGATTGGTCGCCACTGCCTGCTGCAAGACTGTTCGCCCAATGATTTGCATGGGGATGGGGCTACGCCTGACTTCGGTCGCGGCCGACACCCCGGTTACAGTAACCCCATTTAATTCAGTAGGTGAAGCGCTTAGGGTAAAATCAAGGGTTTGTTCGCCGTTAAGCGTCACCGCCTGAACTGCCGAAGCGTAGCCCAGATAGCTGACTTCAACCAAGAAACGGCCTGTTGGCAGATTTACCAGATGGTATCTTCCCGCGGTATCCGTCACGGCTCCTTGTCTTAGGTCGTGAATATAAATCGAGACACCTACCAGGGGTTCGGTTGTGTTTTTATCGGTTATCCTGCCAGCTAATCCATTCTGTCCTTTAACGCCCTGGCTGAAGATGATCAATAGGCTTCCCAATACTAACGTACCTATTTTTGAAACCCCGCGAGCAGTCATCAATAAAAGCACAATTCACCAGGTTTGATTATAATTGCAACTATGTTGCAATTATAATCAAACCTGGTGAATTGTCATGTCTTACAACAATTATTATTGTATTGGTTGCAACTACTAAAGTGGACGGTCAGCTGCCGCCTCCGTGCGGTTTCGAGTTGGGATGTGTCTATCTAGGCGAGACTTCATCTGGAACTCTTCAACGGGTCATCTTCGTCATCGCCCTATGAGCTAATCAAAATGGCTTTCCGACAAGCTGGTCAATTGGTAAATGTCGTACTCTTTACCATAAACCGCTCATCGGTAAGTTGAAACGTATGAACAGGACAATAATGGCTGTTCTTTCCTGATCGTATTCGCAAACTCAATACCTAATGACTTCAAATTTACTTCATAATTGAAGCCGAAACTTGCCGGTAAATTTTCTAGTTGATGAAACAATTTACACTTTTTGCAGTACTGGTGCTGGTGGCCACATCGGCATTCAGCCAGACTAACCGGATCATTCGGGTAGAAGATAGTCTCACCCACGAACCTGTTATTGGGGCGACCATCCGGACGCCTTCGGGCATTAAACCTGTCATTGGCACCGTGACTGATGCTAAAGGCAGTGCGAACATGCCCAGCACGCCAGTTAGTGTTTCAGCACTCACGGTGAGCGCCGTTGGTTACCAAACCGAATCATTTCCGTTGACAACTGGCTCGGATACCTTGGTATTTCAACTCCATAGTCAGGATGCTTCGCTCGACGAGGTAACCGTTACTTCTACCCGTACCAACTCGCGTATTGAGGATTTACCCATTAAAGTCGAGGTGCTGGGCCAGGAAGATATGGATGAAGAAAGTGCCGTAGTACCCGGTAACGTTAGTAGTATTCTGGGTGACATTTCCATCATTCATGTGCAACGCACCTCAGCCGTAAACGGCAACCAGGCGATCCGGATGCAGGGCCTCGATCCGAAATACACCCAAATTTTGCGCGATGGCTTACCCCTTTATGAAGGCTTTTCGGGTAACCTGGGCGTTTTACAGATTCCACCACTTGACTTAAAGCAAATTGAGGTGGTGAAAGGCTCTGTATCAACCCTATATGGCGGAGGGGCCATTGGCGGAATGATTAATATTGTATCAAAGTCACCCACATCGGAGATGCCCGAATTTACGGCGCTGCTGAACCACTCCAATCTAAGAGAAACGAATCTGAATGCGTACTATTCACAGCGCTATGGCAAAACTGGCTTGACGCTCTTCTCTGGATATACCGATCAGCAGGCCGTTGATGTAACGGGCGATGGTTTCACGGATAGTCCTGGAATAAAGCAGTTTAATTTTCATCCTAAGTTTTTCTGGGCTCCATCGGATCATACCAAACTGGATATTGGTTATGCCTTTACAACCGAAAACCGTACCGGCGGTTATCTACCCGCCCTGAAAGGAACCGAGCCTAATGCGTACAAAAATGTAACCGACTTGCAGCGTCAAACGGTTGATTTTAACGCCAGTCACAACACGGCCGAAACCAACGCGCTGACGTTCAAAGGAGCCATAAGTACTTTCCATCGTAAGAATACCGATTATCAGAAACTATCCGATGGTCGTCAATCGTCGATTTATTTAGAAGCCAATGATTTGACCCGCTTTGGTAAACACCAACTGATCGTAGGGACTAACCTAACGGTCGAAGCGTTTCGCAAGAATCCCGATAGCACCCGTCTGGTGGACTACACCTACAACACCGTTGGTGGATTTGTACAAGACGATTGGCAGGTCGGCGAAAAAATCACGCTCCAGGCCGGCCTTCGGTTCGACCACCACAATACGTTCGGTAACTTTCTGCTACCGCGGTTATCGGTTAAACTTAAACCGTCTGATCCCTGGACGGTACGGTTGAGCGTGGGTACGGGTTATAAAACGCCGAATCTATTTGTCAATCAGACACCCGGTGCGCTGAACGTTAGTTTGATTTTCCCCCGCCTGCTACCTATCGATGTGGCCTCTATTAAAGCGGAACGGTCGGTGGGCACCAACATCGATATTGCGTATTCGAAAACTTACGAGAGTGGGTTTTCCGTGCAGGTCGATCAGGCATTTTATTATACCTATGTCAATTCGCCGGTGGTGTCGGCTTTTGCCAGTTTGTCAAGCAATTTAGGGGCCTATACCCAGCTGATTAATGCGCCTTACAATCTGTTCAGTCTGGGAACCGATACCTACGTCCGGCTCGAATACAAATCCTACGAATTGTATTTCGGCTATAATCATACGCTCGCCCGGCGGGACGGTCCGACCGATAACACGTACCTAGCGTTGGCACCTCAGGACAAGTTTTCAACCACAGTGGCCTGGGAAAATAATCACTTCCGGTTTGGAATCGAGAGTAGTTATGTGGGTAGTCAATATCTCTATAATAATCAGAAAGTAGCGAATTATTGGTTCTTTGCCGCAGCGGCTGAATACCATTACAATGACCACTGGCGGTTAGTACTCAATGGGGAGAACATTTTCAATGTGAAACAGGCCAACTACGAAACCGTCGTTTTGGGGGCTATTCCAAAAGTGCAGCCCACATTCCGACCCATCTGGGCCCCTCTGGAAGGGCGGATTGTGAATCTGGCCCTTAAGTTCACATTATAATTACTCCCCTTGTAAAGCGGCTGCTTTATGAGGGGATTTCTTTGCTTCTTTTCGCGGAGAGTTTGGGCAGGAATGGCGACGGGATAACCTCCAACAAGTTGTAGGAGTTCAGCTACGAGTTGGAAAAGAAGATCTAGCAGTTTCGCTTACACAGGCAATAGTAAATCGTTACGAAGGCTCATACCGGTCAGATCATTTGATTCAAAATGGGACGATCCGTTATTGGTAGAGCGGGCCTACCAGGCTGTTACACAGCCGTCCCCTAAACATCACCAACAGTTGCTGGTCGTATTCATGGGTTCCTATTGTTTATGGTCATACTTTGAACAACAGCGAAGAAGAATAAAATGGCAGACATTGGGTATTTACACCGCGAAGAACACCTGAGAAGTACGGACTTTATTTCCGATATCGTCATCGGCATGTCGGACGGGCTGACCGTACCATTTGCGCTAGCAGCAGGCCTAAGCGGGGCCGTTGCCAATTCGTCACTCGTTGTCACGGCGGGTATTGCCGAAATCGTGGCCGGGTCTATTGCGATGGGGTTAGGAGGCTACTTAGCTGGTCGCACCGAAGCCGATCACTACGACTCTGAACGTCGGCGCGAGGCCGCCGAAGTTGATACCGTGCCGGAGCGCGAAAAGGAAGAAGTTCGCGAGGTATTTGCCGATATGGGCCTGAGTCCCGTGCTGCAAAACGCAATCGCTGATGAGCTAATAAAGGATAAAATCAAGTGGGTAGACTTTATGATGAAGTATGAGCTGGGTCTCGAGGCACCGGACCCCAATCGAGCGACGAAAAGTGCGTTGACGATTGGTCTGGCTTACGTAGTCGGGGGTTTGGTGCCGCTGACACCTTACTTTCTAGTTGCCCGGCCGCCAGAGGCACTGCTGTATTCCAGCGCGATCACGCTGCTTTGTTTGTTCATCTTCGGTTATTTCAAAGCCAGGGTCACCGGACAGTCACCCATCAGCGGAGCGTTAAAAGTGATGCTGATCGGTGCGCTGGCAGCCGCCGCCGCTTTCAGTGTAGCCCGACTAGTTGGTGGCTAACTTAGCGTAAGTGAGTCAAAAATGGCCACAAATTCCACCCGATTCATTGACACAATACATTGTCCATGAAAATTCTGTTGGTTAAAAGAAAGCTAACGACGATAATTTACCACACCGTCGCACATATTAATACGAATGGCAGCAATCCAATCGGTCTGCTAGAATGACTCAATAACTACTTTTGATTG
>JAQBNX010000796.1 GCA_028288385.1 Spirosoma sp. | reverse complement strand
GTAAAAAAAGTGAAAAATTTAGACTCTTTCGGTTTGTCCTTCTAAAATTTGATGGAAATGGCCTCAAACCTTTACAAAACTATGGCTTTTCCAACGAAAACTACACAACCTCGTTGGCCAAATCTTTCATTTTAATGGCAATCCAGCAACATTTACTTGGACAAATCTGACTCTACTACCAACTTTCTATAGGTATTGTTTGCAGATAAATCCTTGTTTGTCAAGCTTCCTAATCCTATTCTCTCCCGTTGACTTCAGCAATAGGTACGCGTTTAAGGAGGGGAATGGTTCATAAAATAAATTTTGGGGTCCATCATCAGGTTCAATCGTCTATTTGGCTATTTATGGGTAGATGATGAAATTACGCTGATTCCATAAGAGACACTAAAAAAAGATGGCTGTGTCAATCGTGTATTAGCTGACATCTAGTGAGAATAAATCGCTACCATCAACGTTCGGCCATAAAATCAGTATGATTTAACGTATTCGTGCCAGGAAGGAACACCATTATATAGCTACATCATTGCAACGGGATGATGGCGGGCACCTGGACTGTCATATTCAAAAGTGGTTATAAAGGCCGATTGATCTTATGTGGCCGTACGTTGATTTTGGACTCAATCGGCAGAGTGTGTAAGCTTATATACTGGCGATAAAAGCATCTAACCTGAACTTTCTAAAGTACGGGTGTCGGTTTAAATGCCTTATAATCAGATTGCTCTTATGAATGATAGATAGGATTTGATGAGAATGTCCTTTAGTTCTAAAAAGTAGTCGTCCATGCATGAGAGCCAATCGCATTTGTAGATCTCGCCTTCTAATTGTGTTTAGGTAAGCAGCCATAATTATCAACCTGTAATTGGCGCCAGGATGCCATTGCTCCTTATTTACTCTAGCTCATTATCTGTATGAATGACTCTACTCAGAATCGCAGAGTTTTTTTGAAAAACGCTACTGTGGCAAGCGTTACGCTAAGTATGAAAAAGGTGGGCTGGCCAGACGGGGGAAGGGTAGAAACAGGTAAGCGGGTTGGAATTATCGGACTGGACACTTCGCATAGCCCGGCTTTTGTAAAGGTGTTAAATGCAACTGAGGCTAGTCAGGATTATGCTGGTTACAAGGTCGTAGCTGCTTATCCGTACGGAAGTAAGGATATTGAAAGCAGTACAAAGCGTATACCCGGCTACATTGACGAAGTCAAAAAATTAAATGTCCAAATCGTTGACTCAATTGGGGAATTACTCAAACAGGTGGATATCGTCCTGTTAGAAACAAACGACGGGCGGCTTCACCTGGAACAGGTAATTCAAGTGCTTAAAGCTCAAAAGCGCGTTTTTGTCGACAAACCCATGGCGGCTTCTCTCTCAGACGTAGTCGCTATTTTTGATGCTTCCAGGAAGTACAAAATTCCTCTCTTCTCGGCCTCTTCGCTACGTTATATCAAAGGACTTGAAGGCATCGACAAAAGTCAGGTGCTGGGAGCCGATACGTTTAGCCCCGCTGTTCTCGAAAAAACGCATCCCGACTTTTTCTGGTACGGCATTCACGGCATAGAAACGCTCTACACGGTCATGGGAACTGGTTGTCGACAGGTAGTACGCGTTAGCACAGAAGGAACTGATATGGTAGTTGGTACGTGGGCCGATGGGCGCATCGGTACGTTTCGGGGAACACGTACAGGCAAGCACGATTATGGCGGGACCGTTTATCTGCCAACGGGCAATGTTCGGCTGGGCCCTTATGGTGGCTATGAGCCTCTACTAAAAGAAATTATTAACTACTTTGAAACTGGCAAAGTGCCTGTATCGCCGGACGAAACCATTGAACTTTTCGCTTTCATGGAAGCGGCCGACGAAAGCAAACGACGGGGCGGAACTGCCGTGAGTCTGGAAAGCGTGCTGGCAAAAGTGAAGAAATAAGCGTTTACGAAGCGGTTATGAAATAACCTGATATATACCTCAGAAGTATTGAGGGTAGATGACGCACCGGTCATCGTTTACTACCCTGAATAGACATATGACTTACCTCTAGGCTATAAATTTCTAAGAGAATGTCAAAGAAAAACGTTTCGCGACGTGAATTCATAAAGCGGAATTCATTAACCAGTCTAGGCGCTGTGTTAGCGCCATCGCTGCTTGCCAACGGTATTGAAAGCCAAGCAGCCCCAATGGCGCATTTGCCAGCCCCGATTTTAAATGCATCCACCAACGTACCCGCTTCGCTGGGTGGGGCACCCGTTCGCACTAAAGCCTGGCCAACATGGCCTGTCTGGAATCCGGAGACAGACGAAAAGCAACTGCTAGACGTAATGCGGAGCGGTGTCTGGTCACGGGCGAACGTAACGATGGAGTTCGAGCAGAAATGGGCACAGGCTATTGGCGCTAAACGGAGCTTACTGGTAGTTAATGGGACCAATGCTCTGATTATCTCCCTAAATCAACTGGACGTTAGAGCAGGCGATGAGGTAATCGTACCGCCCTATACATTTATTGCCACTGTGTCAGCGATACTGGCCACTGGCGCCATGCCAATTTTTGTCGATGTTGATCCGGAAACGTTTCAGATTGATCCGTCAAAAATCGAAGCTAAAATTACTCCGCGTACCAAAGCCATTATGCCGGTACATATTCTTGGCCTGCCCGCCAACATGGGCCGGATTATGGCCATCGCGAAAAAGCATAACCTGGTTGTAATCGAAGATGCCTGCCAGGCTCATCTGGCCGAAATCAACCATCAGAAAGTGGGCACCTTTGGTCATGCCGGTTGTTTCAGCTTTCAGAACTCCAAGCACCTGGCCATTGGCGAGGGGGGCGCCATTGTTAGCAATGACGACCGTTTTATGGACCGTTGTTTCTCGTATCAGAACTTTGGCAATCCATACGGTACGGCGGTGGCTTCGGTAAGAACTGGCAGCATTATGCAGGGAACAAAACTGCGCATTACGGAATACCAGGCTGCCATTGGCCTGGCTCAATTGAAACGACTGGATGGCGAGACCACAACCAGAAATGAGAATGCGGCCTACCTCAAATCCCAAATCAAGGATATTCCCGGCATCATACCCTATAAACTATACGATGATGTAACCAGGGCCTCGTTTCACCTCTTTCCCTTCCGGTATCAGAAAGAAGCATTCAAGGGATTATCTCGAGACGGTTTTTTAAAAGCCCTTCAGGCCGAAGGCATTCCCTGCTCCAGCGGTTATGCCACCCTTAACAATCAGCCTTACCTAAACGACGCGTTTCAATCGAAAAACTTCCGGAAGA
>JAQBNX010000633.1 GCA_028288385.1 Spirosoma sp. | reverse complement strand
CTGAAGTTTGTATTAAAAGCGACTGGCTGGAAAAATACTATTGACATTAACAACCGCATCGCTGATGTGCTGATGCAGGTAGGACTGGGAACGGCCCAGAAAAAGATGCCCCACCAGCTATCAGGAGGTGAGCAGCAACGCGTGGTGGTGGCCCGGGCCATGCTCAATGAACCACAAATTCTCCTGGCCGATGAACCAACTGGCAACCTGGACCCGGCTGTGTCGGATCAGATTATGAAAGTTTTCCAGGCCATCAACAACGCTGGTACGGCCGTACTCATGGCGACCCATAACTATGACCTGCTCAGCAAGTATCCTGCCCGCGTACTACGTTGCCAGGATGGGCAGGTGGTCGAACTAATGGGATAACCTTATTAGCAAATAATTTATATAAATATTGAAATAGTTCTGTAAATATTTTGATGTTTAATCGATTAAGCCTACGTTTGATCCAAAAGTAGCCGCCGTGAAAAGCAGGAAAGTTTCGTTGAAGGACATTGCCCATTCGGCGGGTGTTTCGACAGCGCTTGTTTCTTACGTCTTGAGTGGCAAAGAGAAAGAATACCGGGTTGGACTTGATATGGCCTTAAAAATCAAGGCCATAGCGAAAGAGTTAAAGTACCAGCCAAACCTGCTGGCCAAAGGGCTGCGGAGTGGTAAAACGTACACCATTGGGTTAATTATAGCCGATATATCCAATCCGTTCTTTGCCAACATTGCCCGCGAAATTGAAGACGAAGCCGAAAAGAACGGTTATACGGTAATCATTGGCAGTTCGGATGAGAATGCCGCCCGGTCCTGGAAGCTAATGAACGTCCTGATTAACCGGCAAGTCGATGGATTCATCATCGTATCGGCCGAGAACTCAGAAAAGCTTGTGTATCAGTTGGTTGAAATAGGGATGCCGTTTGTCTTGCTGGATCGGCACTTTCCAGAGATCCAGACTGATTTTGTCGTTACCAACAACGCCAAGGCTTCTTACGATGCATGCAGACACCTGATTGAACGCGGATACAAAAAAATAGGTCTGATAGCGTATAAATCCGACCTGTTTCACATGAGAGAACGGATTCGGGGCTACCGTCAGGCACTCAACGACAATCGCATGGGCTTCCGGGCAAACTGGCTGAAAGAAGTCTATTTTGAGACAATAGCGGTTGAAATCAGACAGGCAATTGATGATATGGTATCGGCTGAATCGCCGGTCGATGCCCTGATTTTCGCTACCTATGGTCTGGCTATCAATGGATTGAAATACATTAATGAATTGCGGTTAAAAGTACCCGACGATCTAGGTATTGTAAGTTTTGGGCAGGCTGAAGTTTTTGATCTGTATTACTGTCCGATCACCTTCATGAAACAACCAATTGAGCTATTAGGCAAAACCGCCGTAGACGTGCTGGTAAAAAAGATACTTAATCCTGACGAAGAACAGATCCAGATTTCAATGGATGCTACGCTGGTTGAGCGAGAGTCGTCGACAGCCCGGACCTGAATTTATCGCTAATTATTTACCTGATTGCTTAATCGATTAAACAAATCTGCTTTTATGCAACGAAGACATTTTCTTAAATCAACCGCTATTGGCTCGGTAGCCGCTACGTTAGGCTTACCACTCATCGGAACTGGGGCGGTACCCAAGCTTAAAATTACCAAAATTCGGTACTATAGCGCACCCGGCTACACAAAGCCACTTTTTAACCAGGCACGGGGCATTGTCGAGATTCAGACCGATGGCGGCATCGTTGGCATCGGGGAAGGTGGCTCAAAAGACACGATTGAGCAACTAGCCCAAATGATGATCGGAGAGAACCCATTCCGTATTGAGCACATCTGGCAGAACCTGTATCGAGGTATGTTTTATCCACCTGGGCGCGAAAAACTTCATGCCCAGGGCGCCCTGGACATGGCACTCTGGGATCTCAAAGGCAAAGCCCTGGGCGTACCCGTTTATGAACTGCTAGGAGGAGCTACGCGTGAGTACATCGAGTGTTATGCTACTGGCTTCCGGGCCTCCAAGGCCAAAACTGAAGAAGAACGGGCCCGCGACTGCATCGAAGCCGGATTGCGGGCGTATCGGATCGGACCTACCGGTGGCAACGGCGACGACCCGTTCGACTTTTACGACAACGCAAAAAAAACCATCGAGTTATGCAAACGCATGGATGCAGCCGTGGGCGGGGGCGGCAAATGGGCGCTGGACCTGCATACCCGCTTCGACACCACCGAGGGAATCAAAATCTGCAAAGCGCTGGAAGCCACGGAGCCCTACTTCGTCGAAGATATTGTGCGGTCTGAAAACCCCGAAGTGTACAAAACAGTGCGTTCCCTGACCACCGTACCTATTGCCGTCGGTGAGCAGTTCGGCGACCGGTGGGATACGAATGAACTGGTCGAAAAACACCTGATCGACTACACACGCATGACGATACCAAACACGGGAGGCATTTCAGAATTCAAAAAGATTGCATCCATGTGCGAAACGCACTACGTAGGCATGATCCCCCACTTCACTGGCCCGCTGGCAACGGCTACGCTGGTCCACGTGCTCGGGTCGAGCAGTCCCACGCGCTGTTTGATGGAACTGGGTGGTGGCGAACCCGAACGACCCGCCTATTTTAACGAAGACGTGGTCAATTTTAAAAACGGGAAGCTCTATTTGAACCCCAATCCAGGGCTGGGCGTCACGTTCGACCCCAAAAAGGCCCAATTCGTTGTGGAGGTAGCCGAAAAAACAAAATTCCCGCATCCAATCCTGAAAAGTCCAGATGGGGCGATTCACAACTGGTGAGTTGCATATCCTACTTATAGGTCTATTTCTAAACTTCCCTTACCATGAAAAACTATGTAACCGTTCTTTTTTTGCTCCTCCTGGGTCAGCAATACACATTTGCCCAGAACAACCGGATAACCGGGCGGGTAACGGGCTCTGATAATAAGGCCTTACCCGGTGTTAACGTCCTGATTAGCGGGAGTTCGGTCGGTACAACGACTGACGCGTCGGGTAATTACGTCATTAACGCACCAGCAACCGCTTCCCTTGTCTTTTCGTACATCAGTTACATCAGCCAGACAATCGCCGTCAACAACCGTTCGGTCCTTGACGTCCAGTTGGTCGAAGATGCTAAAGCCATCGATGAGGTAATTGTTACGGCACTGGGTATTAAGCGGGAATCCAAAACACTCGGTTACGCAACCGCTACAGTCAACGCCGACCAGATTTCAACCAACCGCACCCCTAACTTCGTGAGTGGCCTGCAAGGAAAGCTGGCCGGAGTAAACATTACGTCTATGGGTACCGGTCCCGCCGGAACGGCTAAAATCCGGATTCGAGGCCAGTCGTCATTCAGCGGCCAAAACAACCCGCTGATCGTCGTGAACGGTGTACCCATTGACAACTCTAACTATTCGCTGGGTGGCGATTTCGGCACCCGGTCCTCAAACAGTTCAGACGGGGGCGATGGGCTTAGTTCGATCAACCCCGATGATATTGAGCAAATGACCGTTTTGAAAGGAGCCACCGCAGCTGCCCTTTACGGCTCGCGGGCCAAAGACGGTGTGGTGATGATTACCACCAAAAGCCGGGGAGCGGGCAAAGGATTCGGCGTTACCTACAACGCCAATCTTACTACCGATACCCCACTGGACTACACCGATTTTCAGTATGAGTATGGACAGGGCGAAGGCGGCAAACGCCCCACTACGGCCAACCCAACCTCGGGCGTTTGGAGCTTTGGCGAAAAGTTTCAGCCGGGCATGACGCAGGTGCTGTTTGATAACAAGACCTACCCCTACGAGCCGGTGTACAACCGGGTAAAGCAGTTCTACCGGGTGGGCACCAACTTTACCAACACCGTAACCGTGTCCAATAACGGGCAAAACGGAGGCTTTAGCCTGTCGTTTGGCAACACCGACAATAAGGGCATTATGGAGAATAACACCTTCAACCGGAAGGTGATTAATCTGGGTTTCTCGCAGAACATTACCAGCAGGCTGACGGCTACGGGCAATATCAACTACTCCAAGGAGAATAACATTAACCCGCCCCAGTTGAACACTCAGGACCTGTCGGTGTCGACCGTCATATTCACGCTGGCCAACTCCATGCCGTTCGACGCCCTGCGCGACAACCAGACCCAGCCCAACGGCGATGAGTTCGTGTTTTCGCGCTTCCTGGTCAGGAATAATCCCTACTATTCCATGAGCCATAAATTCGAGAACGTAACGCGGGACCGGCTCTTTGGCAACGTCGCTCTCAAATACCAATTCACCGACTGGCTGTATGTGCAGGGCCGACTGGCGCAGGATTTCTATGTACGCAATCAGGACTACAACCTTCCTAACGGCTACGCCCCCATTGCCCGCGCCCCAACCGGCTTCGTCAACGGTTCGTACACTCAGGAGGTGCGCCAGAATACGGAACGAAACATCGACCTCATTCTGGGAGCCAACCGAACATTCGGAAAAATTGGTGTGGATGTGACACTGGGAGGTAATGCCCGCTACGCCCGCAATATGTACAACAGCGTTACGGTGCAGGATTTTGTGCAGCCGGGTCTTTACACCGTCATGAACGGGCGCATCAAGGACCCCCTCTATGCGCTGGCCGAAAAGAAAATCAATTCAATATTTGGGGCTGCCACCCTCTCGTATAAGGAATTCCTGTTCCTGAGCGCCACGGCTCGCAACGACTGGTTCTCCACGCTGGCCCCAGCCAACCGCAGTATCCTGTACCCCTCCGTTACCGGCAGTTTCGTGTTCTCGCAGGCGTTCGACAACCTGCCCGCCTGGCTGTCATTCGGGAAGTTACGGGCGGCCTATGCACAGGTCGGTTCGGACAACGTCGACCCGTACTCCAATGCACTCTACTACGCCGTGGATAACAACCAGTTTCCCAATCCAACGGGTCAGTCTGTGCCGGTGGGCGGCATCAACGCCAGTGTAGTTCCTAACAAAAA
>JAQBNX010000132.1 GCA_028288385.1 Spirosoma sp. | reverse complement strand
ATCCTAATTCGCCCCCAGTTAGGAGATATCTGATAATTAGGCTGGTATACGATCAAGTCAATACGTGTTATTGATTGTTCATTGTTTCCTTCCCTTCGTATCTTGCGGCCCGCTTCATTGGCCTAATCCAGGAATTATAACCATAAACCAAGAATTTAAGAATGTCTTCCGTTGATTATTTGGGTATCGACGTTGGCGGCACGAACGTCAAGATGGGTATCGTTGAGGCTGATTCCGGCAAAATTTCTAATTTCTACAGCCATGACACCATGAGCTGGCGGCAGTCGGGCCATTTTATCGAACGCTTCGGCGATGCCGTTGCACTGCAATTACTCGCCAATAAAGACGTCAAAAAAGTAGGGATTGGCCTGCCGGGAATGCTCGATTCTACTCGTACCGTACCGCTTGAAATTACCGCCATCCCAGAGATAGACGGTCTGCCGATGGTCGATATGCTTACTAAACGATTTCCGGGAGTCGAGTTTTTTCTCGCTAATGATGCAAATGCCGCGGCATTGGGAGAATACTACTTCGCCGAAGAAAAAATTACAGAAAATTATATCTTCATCACTCTCGGTACTGGTGTGGGGGGGGCGGCCATTATCAATAAAAAGATTTTTACCGGGGGCGATGGTAACGCCATGGAGCCAGGGCATATTCCATCGCGTAACGGTCGGGTACTGGAACGTAACATCGGTAAGAAAGAACTGCTCGAACTCGCCAATCTTCGCCATCGTGAATTTAAAGGCGAAACGCAGTTATCCGCCGATGGCGATATCTCTACGACTGGGCTCGTGGCCGCTGCCGCCGAAGGAGACGAACTGGCGCTGCAAATCTGGACCGAAGTCGGAGAGATGCTGGGTGAAGGGCTGGCGTCACTGATAAAAATTCTGGATATCAAGCAGGTCCTTATTGGTGGTGGTCTATCTGCTTCGTTCGAGTATATTATGCCAGCTATTGAAAAAACGCTGGATTACTGGCTCAATGACTATTATAAGAAGGGATTAGTTATCCGACGTGCTACACTGGGGAACGATGCCGGTTTGCTTGGGGCAGCCTCTTTGTGCTTTGAGTAGTTATGTATGTCGTTTAATATAAGCCTAAACGTATACAACTAGCCATTTCCGTCTATACTACATTGACTTCGGGTGTTATGGTGACACCAAACTTTTGGTGAACTGAATCCTGCACCTGCTTCGCCAGGTTTAAGAGGTCCTGACCAGTGGCACTGCCGTAATTGACCAGTACCAGCGCCTGTTTAGTGTGAACGCCTGCATCGCCGGATCGATACCCTTTCCAGCCCGCCTGCTCAATGAGCCAGCCTGCTGGAATTTTGACGTGTTCATTACCCATTGGGTAGCCTGGTAATTCATCGAATTGTTCTTTCAGGCTATCAAACTGAGCTTTGGAAATTTCGGGGTTCTTGAAAAAACTACCTGCGTTGCCAATCTGGGCCGGATCGGGGAGTTTACTACGCCGGATACGGCTTACCGCTTCGCTGATGGCTTTGATCGTTAGTTCATCGTGTGGAACGCCCATGTCCGTCAGCGTTTCCTGAATAGCTCCGTAGCGTGTATGAAATATGGGGTGTTTGTTTAACCGGAACGTAACGCTGGTAATGATATAATGGTCTTTTAGCTCACGTTTGAATATACTGTCCCGGTAACCAAACTGGCAGTCTGCGTGAGAAAATGTTCGTCGTTCGCCAGTCATTGTATGAACGGCAGTTAGAGAGTCGAAGATTTGCTCGAGTTCAACCCCATAGGCACCAATATTCTGCATCGGGGCTGCTCCAACCGTACCAGGAATAAGCGTCAGGTTTTCCATGCCTGCGTATCCGTGTTGAACACAAAACTGTACTAACTCATCCCACTTAACACCCGCCCCAGCCATCACATAAATATAGTCGTCGTTTTCACGAATGACCTCAATGCCTTGAATGTTCATCTTAATAACTAAGCCGTTGAAATCGTGGCAAAGCAATACGTTACTTCCACCACCCAAAATCAACTTGGGTACGCCCATGAAATCAGTTAATTGTAGCAGTGTATTAATATCATTGACCTGATTTATTTCGATGAGGTACCGGGCGTCAGCATCAATTCCAAAGGTATTATAAGGTTTGAGCGATACGCGGCTCTGGATATTAAGCATCTTTTATGAGAAGTAATGCCCAAAATTAACCAAAATACGGGAAGAGATAGTTAGTTCAAAATCTGGCAGTGCCAACAGGAATGACAAAATGGTTATTTTTGTTGGTTCATTCAATGATTGGTATGTATCTCGTGCGTCCAGGATTTCTGGTTGTGATGGTTTTAGTCTTAGGCAGCTGTGCCAGTAGCCGACCTACGGTTTCAAATCGGTCGGCAGCCGATTACAATGGCTACAATGAAGATTTATCCTCGGTTCGTCCCGTCTACAAAACACCTGTCACATCCTCGTCGGCGACCCGGCCGGTCGGGTCGGGCTCTTCTCTGCCGACTTCTCGTCGAAGCGAACCACGTAGGGCCACTGGTCCGACCGAAGCCACTCACGTAAACCGTCGGCTTGATGCCGTATTGGATACTATAGCCATTAAGAATCGATCAGTTCGTTATGCGCCGGGATACCGTGTACAAGTGTACGTGGGTAACCAAAGACAGGAGGTTGAATCAATTAAGTTACTGATTTATCAAAAATTTCCCGAACTTAGCGCCTATCTAAGCTATACGCAACCAACGTATAAGCTTAAGGTAGGTGATTTCATGCGTAAGCTCGATGCTGAACGTTATTATTCATCAATCCGCCAACTAATTACGTCGGCTCAACTACAGCCAGATAAAGTGGATATTCGACGGAGTTTATTATCAAAGTAAAAGATTTCAGGTCAACTGCTGTAATTATAGAACGTTTCGTATAAATTCATTTAGTAAAATAATAGTAAGGATATACCATGAAAAAAGCATTGATAACAGGTGTCACTGGGCAGGATGGAGCCTATCTGGCCGAGTTACTACTAGAGAAAGGATATGAAGTGCATGGCATAAAACGCCGTAGTTCGCTGTTCAATACCCAACGGATCGATCACATTTATGAAGATCCGCATGAGCGAAACATACGATTCAAACTGCATTATGGTGACCTGTCCGATTCTACTAACATAATCCGTATTATTCAGGAAGTACAACCCGACGAAATTTATAACCTCGGGGCTATGTCGCATGTGCAGGTTAGTTTTGAAGAACCCGAATATGCAGCACAGGTAGATGGCATTGGTACGCTAAGAATTCTGGAAGCTGTTCGCCTGCTGGGCCTGACAGAAAAAACCAGGATCTACCAGGCATCTACCTCTGAACTCTATGGCGGTGTTCAGGGGCATGCGCAATCGGAAACAAC
>JAQBNX010000739.1 GCA_028288385.1 Spirosoma sp. | reverse complement strand
CCTTCCGGGTAAAGGCGGCCAACAGCGATGGTATCTGGCATGAGAAAGAGGCCTCCGTGCGTTTACTGATTCGGTCACCTTGGTGGGCAACGGGGTGGGCCTATGGGCTGTATGCCCTGTTGGCTGGTGGAGCCGTCTGGGGATTCATCCGGTTTTATACCAGCCGCATCCAGCAGCAGCAGGCCATGAAGTTAAGCCGGCGGGAGGCCGAGCAACTCAAAGCCGTGGATGAACTGAAAACCCGTTTTTTCTCCAACATAACCCACGAGTTCCGCACGCCCCTTTCCCTGATTATGTCGCCGGTTGAAAAACTCTTGCGGGACAACCGGTTCGATGAGCCGACTCAGCAAACGCTGGCGCTGGTGCAGCGCAACGCCCATCAGTTGCTTCGGCTGATCAATCAGTTACTGGACCTGGCTAAACTGGAAGCCCATCACATGGTGGTGTCGCCCATGCGGGGGGGCATAACCGAATTTGTAGGCCACCTGACCGAGTCGTTCCGGCCGCTGGCCGACCAAAAATGGATAACCCTGACGTATTCGGCCGACGAGCCGGCTGAGGAATACCTGTTCGACGCCGATAAATGGGAGAAAATCCTGTTCAATCTGTTATCCAACGCTCTAAAGTTTACAGGTAGCGGTGGAAGCGTAACCGTTACGCTTAGCATTAACCCGGATCCCGTGGCTACTGATGTTTCCTGGGTGAGCATTTGTATAGCCGATTCAGGAATTGGTATTCCGCCCGAAAACCTCCCGCATATTTTCGACCGGTTTTACCAGGTAGATGCCTCGCACACCCGCGCCTACGAAGGCACCGGCATTGGGCTGTCGCTGGTAAACGAACTAGTCGGTCTGGTTGGCGGCAGCATCCGGGTCGAGAGTCAGCCGGGCGTGGGCACTACATTTAGGGTACTGCTGCCGGTTCAGCCCACATCGGCCAACCCCGAAGCACCTACCGTTATTGTGCCGGACAAAGCGCCCAGTACAACCGCTCCGCTTCCAACGGTTGTTTTTTCTGATTCTGAGCCGGTTGCCGATTCGCAGACACCCCTACTACTGGTTGTCGAAGACAATGCCGATCTAAGGAATTTTTTAGTTAGTTCACTTTCTGCGGACTACCGGATGTTGCAGGCGGCTGATGGGGAAGCGGGCTGGCACCTGACCAGGACCGAACTGCCCGACATTGTTGTGTCGGATGTGATGATGCCGGGTATAGACGGCTACGAACTAACCCACCGCATCAAAACCCATCCCGACACCGACCACATTGCCGTTGTTATTCTATCCGCTAAAGCGGCTCACCACAGCCTTATGGAAGGGCTTCAGGAAGGCGCTGACGATTACGTGTCCAAACCCTTTCATCTGGACGAACTACAACTGCGGCTGCGCAATCTGATATCTCGCCAGCAGAAACTGCGCGATCAGTACCGCCAGCAGTTCGCTCTGCCCGGGCGTTCCCGCTCCAGCGTAGATTCACCCCATACTACCAGCCGCATTAACGGGTTGGAGGATGTTTTTCTACGCCGGGTTTATGAACTCCTGGAGAACCACCTTAACGATCCGGCCCTTACGGTCGATTGGCTGGCCGACGCCCTGGCGATGAGTGGCAAAACATTACACCGGAAGCTACATAGCGTTATTCAACTGAACCCCCACGAACTGATTAGGTACTACCGGCTGCGCAAAGCTGCCGATCTGCTGCGGGCGGGGCATAGCCCCTCCCAGACGGCCTCCCTAACGGGGTTTAAAACGCCCTCCTATTTTACCGCCGTCTTCAAAGAATATTATCACAAAACGCCCACCGAATTTATTCAGGACGACTCTGGTATGAACCGCGCGTGATTCGGCAGGACCTAGCGAACAGGACCAATCGGGTTGAGTATGGTTCGATGTCTATCAGATTTGGGACAATTCCTATCAAGTTTGGGACAATCTATTATTCGGTCAACCACCTGTTGATCCAATATTCTACATTGGCGGCATCCTGTCAGGGTGACCGGGCTTTTTACGTATAACAAACTCCTTCAATCTCTGCATTATGAAAAAAATCTATGTACCTCAACGAGAACTCCTCAGGCTAGTGCTGCTATGGGCAACCCTGATGAGCCATATGACCTGGGCCCAGACCATCCCGGATTCCCAATGGGCCCATGTTGGTAGAACGCTTGCCATAACCACTGATGGCAATATTGTTACGACTGAGAGGATATCGCAACCTCTTCAGTTCGGTGGTCTGAGTATAGATGGAGATCAATTGGTTAAATATTCTTTACAGGGTGATCAACTGTTTCATAGAGGATTTATACAGGTAGGAGATTTCATTGGTGGCCAAATACAGGGTTACAATTACGAGGTACTTGGTGGGTTGCGGATAGCGGCAACTACCAACGGGGGGCTAGTGTTCTTAGGAGCTTCATCTCTTATTGGCAAGGTGTACATAGGTAATGTCTCTGCCACGGGTAATGTAGGAGTTAGGCCCTATGTCGATTATGTGGCACCTGGCCCGGCTCAGCCTGTGGGGGTACCCGAGAAGATGATTGGTACGCCTGATGGAGGCTATCTGATATTGGCTTTTGACTACACCAGTAAAAGTGCCTATGTAAACAAGTATAACGTCAATAGTCAGCTTGAGTGGCAAAAGCAGGTCAAATATGTGGCACTTGGCTCGGCTAACCCAGATCCGGGCTTAACCAAAGGGCAAGCAGTCATTAACACACCCGATGGAGGTTATCTGGTAGCTGGGTACTATAACGGAAGTGGCAATGATACACCCGAGGTGGGGTGGGTAGCTAAACTCGATGGGGGGGGCAGTGTGGTGTGGCAAAAACTGCTCGGCAACTTGCAGTCCTCCCCGGGTGGTGAGTCGATTATTGAGATGCAATCCATCACCGATGTGATTGTGTCAGCTGATGGCGCTGGCTATGCCCTGGTTGGTACCGGCACTGCCACCCACAGGCTTAGGACCGCTCTTTTGGAACTGAACAGTGATGGCGGTTTCCGGCGGGCCAGCTCCATCGATGTCACCGCTACACGGGCCTACATCACCTTATACAGAGGCAGTGGCGGGCAGCAATTCTACGCCGTTGGCAACTCCTCGCTGCAAAACGGGGTTGATCCCCAGATTCTGCTGGTGGACGCGGCCACGAGACCTCAGACCGACACGGACCAGCGTAGGGTGGTAGCCCGGCGCACGTTTGAGGCTCCGGGGGATGGCCCACTGAACAGCATTGGCGTAGCGGGCGACGGCAGCCTGGTGTTTTCCACCGATAACAACCAACTGGTCAAGCTGTTAGTAGAACCCCCCGTTACAGTTGCCCTTCAACTAACCCAGCCCAGCTATAACTGCCAGACGGGAGCCATCACCTTCAACACCACCGGGGGCAATGGCTCACCCATCACCTACAACGCCCCCGGCATCAGCCGTTCCTCGTTCACCAGCAACACGGGTACGGTGGAGCAGGGGCTACGCAATGACCCCAAGCCCATCACTATCACCGCTACTCAGAATGGCCAGACGGTTAGCTACATCTTTGATTTCGCAGCTTACTGTCGCAATACACCGTCGGCCTTGCCG
>JAQBNX010000118.1 GCA_028288385.1 Spirosoma sp. | reverse complement strand
CATCGAAAAGGCGGAACGTGCCCGTGCCGTTCGGTTTTTGGAAAAGGAAGCGCAGGGACGGTTACAAACCCAGATTTTTATGGAAACGCCCTACCGGAACGACGCCCTGTTTGCTGATGTCATCGCCAACTGCGAACCCAACACACGCCTGTGCGTTGCCTGCAACCTGACCGCCCTCGATGCGTTTGTGCGGACGATGACGATTCGCGAGTGGAAATCACAAACGCCTGACCTGCGCAAAAAACCAACGGTGTTTCTACTTTTGTGAAATCCGGTTTATCAGGCTGAGCTTCGCGTTGGCAGACTGATTCCTAACTTTGGTCTAATGGTACAAAGCTTCAACTTCTCCCCTTTTCAGGAAAATACATACGTTATTGCCGACGAAGCTACCGGCGAGGCCGTCATTATCGATCCTGGTTGTTACGAACAGGTGGAAAAGGAATTGCTAAGCCAGTTTATAAATGACCATCGGCTTACGGTGAAGTATCTTTTGTTGACGCACGCTCACCTCGACCATGTGTTTGGAGTGGCGTACGTAAAACGAAAATTTGGCGTGAAGGCCTATTTACACAAAAAAGACCTGGTGATTTATAACGATGTTCCGGCCCGCTGCGCCCTTTATGGACTACGTGGCTATGAACCCAGTGAGATAGATTCGTTCCTGACGGAAGGAGACCGATTCCGGTTCGGAAATACGGCGTTGGATGTCATCTTTGTGCCCGGACACGCCCCAGGACACGTTGCGTTTGTCAATCATGCAGATCACTACGTTGTTGGTGGCGACGTCTTATTTAAAGGCAGTGTTGGACGAACGGATTTCCCCCTCTGCAATCATGACGACTTACTGGATAGCATACGAACAAAGTTTTTCACTCTTCCCAATGATTACGTAGTTTATCCGGGTCACATGGAGCCAACCACCATTGGTCAGGAAAAACAGTCAAATCCATTTGTCCGGGAATGATGAACAATTAAAAGCGTTGTTTGTCCATTAAAACTCCATCTTCACTCCTTAAACACCGTTGAACGCCCTCCTTAAGCACCTCCCCAACGCCATGACCTGCGGCAATCTGCTGTGTGGGTGCATTGGCCTAGTAATGGCCCTGCGCGGACATCTCGAACTGGCATCCTGGCTAATTGGACTGGCTGCTGTGCTCGACTTCGGCGATGGTTTCGTGGCCCGACTGGTCAACGTATCGGGTCCATTTGGCAAAGAGCTGGATTCCCTAGCCGATGTCGTTACGTTTGGGGTGCTGCCTGCCACCATCGTATTCCAGCTTTGCTGGTTTCAGGAGTTGGGCGCAATGTCTTACGGAGCATTCCTCATTGCGGTGCTGTCGGCGCTGCGCCTGGCCAATTTTAATATCGATACCCGGCAGTCGGAGTCATTTATAGGCCTGCCCGTACCGGCCAATGCCATGCTGATTGCCGCATTTCCTCTGATGGGGCGTTACCAGCCACAGTTCGACGGTCTTTGGCAAAACGATATTAGCATCGGTATGATGATTGCTTTTTCGTTCCTGCTTGTATCCGACATACCCTTGTTTGCACTCAAATTCAAATCGTTTGGCTGGGCTGCTAATCAGACAAAGTTTCTTTTTCTCCTCGCATCAGTGCTGCTTCTGCTATTTTTGCAGTTTGCGGCCATTCCGCTTATTGTTATCCTGTATATTGTCGTTTCACTATTTTCCAAAGAGCGTAATGAAGTAAGAGTAAACAAGTGAACCATTTACAAACTCACTCTTTCGTCCTTCGCCTTTTCACCCCATGAAATACATTGCCGAAATCAACATCATGACCCGCCCGGAAATTCTCGACCCGCAGGGTAAAGCGGTCAAGCTTGGGCTGCACAACCTTCAGATGGATACCATCGACAATGTGCGTATCGGCAAGCACATCCGGCTCGAAGTTGACGCCGACACCGAAGGCAGCGCCCGAGACACAGTCGATGCTGCCTGCCGCCAGTTGCTGGCCAACCTGATTATGGAGGAGTACTCGTTTGAGTTGCACACGGCCTAAACTGTCAAAGAGTACGTAATACATGCTTATTGCCTATCACCTGCCCGACTTTTAATACCCGTACCACTCGCCCCACCACGTCGTTAGATTTCGCCGGATTTCCTGTTCGCGGGCGTTCTGACCGGGTTCATAGAGTTTATGGCCTTTCAGGGCATCGGGCAAAAAATTCTGCAGGGTAAAGTTGCCCTCGTGTTCATGGGCATACTGATAATCTTTGCCGTAGCCAATCTGCTTCATCAGTTTTGTGGGCGCATTACGCAGGTGCAGCGGTACAGGCAGGTGCGCTGTTTGTTCCGCCAGGGCAAGGGCTTCGTTAATAGCCACGTAACTTGCGTTGCTCTTGGGCGACGTAGCCAGATACACCGCCACCTGACTGAGAATAATGCGGCCTTCGGGCATGCCAATGGTTCTAATGGCCTGTATCGCTTCGGTAGCCATAATCAGTGCCGTTGGGTTGGCATTGCCAATGTCTTCCGATGCCATTATCACCATTCTGCGGGCAATGAATACGGGGTCCTCGCCGGCCACAATCATCCGGGCCATCCAGTATAAAGCCGCGTTTGGGTCGGAGCCACGGAGAGATTTAATGAAGGCCGAAATGATGTCGTAGTGCTGCTCACCCGATTTATCATAG
>JAQBNX010000741.1 GCA_028288385.1 Spirosoma sp. | reverse complement strand
TGACAACTGGCCCTCGCCCTGGAGGAACGAACTCAGGCCGCTGGGTGGAGTGATTCATGGCACTTTCGTATTTGCAGCAGCGGCTGCTTCGCTTTGTTTTCTGTCGCGCAGCAACCAAGGAACCGATCCGATAAAAGCCGGCGCCGTTACACGACGCGTCGCCTATCTCATCGCCCAAGTTGAAGTTGGAAGAGGTATCTGCATCGGTTCTGAAATGCTGTTGCCACATGGAAATACGTTAATCGTTGCTGCCTCCCGCAGCATAAACAGCATAGTCCCGTATATCCCCGATGCGGTACTGACAGCCGCGAGATACACCATTGCGATGCGCATGCATAATAAATTCTCGGCCTGGCGTGAGCAGGGACTCAAGTGGCATGTCGCTTGAGGCGTCATATGAGAGAGTCTTTCGACTGGATAGTTCATCTTTCCAACTCAGGTTAGATGTTATCGATGTGCTCGCGGATATCCGGCCTTCTGCCCGCATTATAGTCGAGAAGGGGGCTGAGGCAAGGAAGTGTGTGGAGACTTTGCTCTTCGAGCATCTGGAGATATGCGTTGGGAGTTCATGCCTGATCAGCCCGGGCATCCTGCAATTTGCCGATCACCATTGCATTAGCGACCAGGGGAAGCAGTGCAACTTTGTGCGCCTCTATGTATCTAAGGAACGTGGACGCGCCGAGGCCACAAAAGCTGCTGACGAGCTGGCCCAGGATTCTGCATTGGGCGCTGAGCTTGGCTATCCAGGATGTTGCATTCATGCCGTGAGGAAACGTGGCGCGGTACCGAAGATCTTGGAATCGCTTAGGCTGTACTCTGCGGGTGGCCGTTATGATCCTTATGCTTGGCCAGTTGCACACTTGTATGACGCGGGGTTAATTCCACATTTCCCGTGTTCAATGTCCTGCCAAGATACTCATCGGATAGCGCAGGCTCGCCTCAGGCTAATGATCTCCGTCGACTCTATATATCAGACCCAGTTTTGGCGCCGTTTTGCCAGCTTGAATACGATGGTCTATCCAGCCGAGGTCGATGCGTATCCTTGGAATCGTCAAAAGGAGCTAGGTTCTTACACACCCTTAGCACCGCTCTATAGATTAGAAGTCGCCGTATGATCTACGATAGGCTCACAACTCGCGGAATCGAAGGCAGTTTAGCTATCGACATCGGCAGCGTCTTGTGGGGACGGCGCCCGGTGGGGCTCTCTCACATCCCAAGTTCACGCTTGGACGCCTTCCTCCGGATCCTCGGAGAACTTCGGCTAGCCGCTTTCGTGTCCAGACGTTTACAATCGACAATCGATGCCGCGACGGGCCAGTTTCGTCTGTCCGATGAGGGCGCTAGCCGCGATCACAATATGTGCGAAGTATGGTTTTCAAAAGAGCGCTTGGACGACGAGACTGTGGGGAACCTAGTGAAGGCGTGCGGTGAAAGCTTGAGTTATCCACAATGCTGTATCGATAATTATTCTCACGAGATGGGGTTCTCCCGCCTTTATGCAAAATATGCTTCCGATAGCGCAGTGCGGAACTGGCGCTTGAACAGGTTTGCCAGCATCTTTGATGACTCACGGCTGACGTTGGATTATTTACCTTGTTCCCTCCATTGTAGCCAGTCAGCGGGAATGGCAGCGGACTACGCCTCTTTTCTAGAGGCGGCACTCGGGCAAATTGAGTTAGCGAAGCGAACCCTCCGGAACCGGATGACTTACGGGCTTATCGATGGCATGCTCGTACGTTTTTCTAAATTTGTTGTTGAAGGAGAGAACTTTGTTGTCGACCTTTCGAACATCGTAAGGTCGAGCATGCGCTTAGGCACGGACCTCGGTGACGCGGAGACTGGCCTTTTATTGTTTGACTCAAATCTAGCCGAGATCGGCCTTGTGAAAAGGGTAATCATCCAATCCGAGAGGAAGATTTGGCGCCTACTCGTAAAGATTATCTAGTGCTTCTATTCAGCGAAGGTAGTTGCCGCTGTGCACTTGTTCCCCGCGGTTTGTCTGATCTCAGGATCCATCCGTTCGCTACACGCACGTTGGGCTTCTTGATGCTGGATGTGGCGGAGGTTCCGCCATGCCCGTAACTCCCATCTTTCTGGCATCTACCCAGAATCGCCGCGTGTCACCCCAGATTCTGCGCTGGCACGGCGTGCCGCGCCGAGGCGAAGATAGAATCTTCGAGGCGGCAACCCGTCAGCTCTGTGAAACGCACCAGGTAGACGCGGCCCCGCCAGTGGGGATCACGCGCCACCGCGTCGGCGCGCAATCCTCGCGCACTCGCCGAGCGGACCCTGCGTCTCCGCCCATGCAATACGCGTGCTAACTTTGCTTGCCACTACCTGCAGCTCGCTCGGCGTCGCCCCGAGGGTCGCACTTGCCCTTTTCGCTGCTCCCTCTCATGGTTCATGGATATGACGTACCCCGAACTTTTTGTCCGTGCGATACACATGCTTGCCCCCTTCCGTAGCGTAGCTTTGGGACTAGTATGCGCAAACGCCGCCATCGGACTCTTATCGCTCGCGGAGCCGATTGTACTTGGAAAAATGATCGACGCGTTTACCAATGTAGTTAGGCGCGATGATAAGGATCTTTTTACAATTGCTCCGCTTTTCATTTTATGGGCAGGACTAGGAGCCACAACTGTCGCTATCAATTTCTTTACAATTCTTCATGCCGATAAAATGTCACAGCGCATGCGTATCCACTCTATCAAAGAATACACCGATCGCGCTTTACATCTACCAGTTTCGTACCATGAACGCCATGCTCCCTCACACGCTTTTCAGATATTGCTCGATGGGAGCAACACCCTGTGGGTGTTGTGTTTTTCTTTCTTTCGCGACAACTGCGCCTCTTTTGTCATGCTCGCAATGCTTTGCCCAATCTTATTTTTTTTAAACTGGCGTCTTGCAATACCACTCGTAGTCCTCGCGCTGTGTGTATATTCACTTTTTTCTATCTCGCTGTTCTATGCGGAGAAAGCGCAAGTCAAAGCTGACGACAAAAACACCAATTTCCTTGCACGAGCGGCCGACTTACTGGCACACATGAAGCTTATAGCGGTTTATGATTCTGCGTCTGCAGAGATGGGCCAATTCGAAAAACTTCAGGCGCAATATCTTCAGGAACAAGAGCCACTTCTTACATTCTGGGCGGGTATTATAACAGCGAGCCGTGCAGCATCAATGCTGTCAATCCTACTAGTTTTTGGAACAGGGCTCTGGTTGATGACAAATGACCTGACTACAATTGGCGAGGTTGTGGGTTTTTCGTTTATAGCGCAGATCGCTATCAGCCGGATGGATGCAGTCAGTGTGTTCCTCAGTACGGTCTTTCAGCAAAAACCAAAGTTAGAAAAGTTTTTTGATGTGCTAGAAGCTGAACCATTTGATGGGTGCTCTGCTGTGTGCGGCGATAAGACTGAAGTGCAGGGAGACATTTCGTTCGAAGATGTTTCTTTTAGTTACTCAAACGGGAACGTAGCTCTTAGAGATGTAAGCTTCAATCTGAAGGCCGGGACAATGACAGCTCTGGTTGGCAGGAGTGGCAGCGGCAAGACAACAATCCTGTCTCTGCTGTGTAGATTCTACAATCCAGCCAAGGGAAAAATACTTATCGATCGAGGCCCACTCTCTGATCTTCCGCTTCGATCATTACGCCGAAGTATGGCGGTAATGTTCCAAGACCCAATGGTTCTGGCTCGGTCTATTGAGGAAAATGTAAGGTTTGGGTCGGAGGGGGCGCCCTGGAATGAGGTCGAAGACGCTA
>JAQBNX010000078.1 GCA_028288385.1 Spirosoma sp. | reverse complement strand
AGTGCAACAGGCCCATAAAGAGGCCGCCAAACAGGCTGGTGTAAGTTTTGGTGGCCTGGCAATTGGCCTGCTAAACGAGATTCCGTACAAATCTGATCCGCGCACAGAGCAGTGGGTTCAGGACAGTGTCGACGTAGCCAAAGCGCTGGGCGTGAAAAATGTCTTGCTGGCATTTTTTTCTAACAACGACCTGCGCAACGATAAAAAGGGCACTCAGGTCGTTATTGACCGACTGAAGGCCGTTGCGCCTAAGGCCGAACGGGCGGGTGTGGTGCTGGGCATTGAATCGTGGCTCTCGGCACCGGAGCACATGGCCATCATAGAGGCTGTTGGTTCACCCGCCGTCAAGGTATATTATGATGTTTGTAACTCATCCGTGATGGGATACGACATCTTCAGCGAAATACAGACACTAGGCAAACAGCAGATCTGTGAATTTCACCTGAAAGAAAATGGCTACCTGATTGGTAAAGGCAAGGTCGATCTGCAAAAAGTGCGCCGGGTAATGGATGACATTGACTATTCAGGCTGGCTACAGATTGAAGGGGGGGTACCATCCGGGAAACCCAACCTGGAGAGTTATATAGAAAATAACCAGACCGTTCGGTCACTATTTGTTTAAGATGGACCGCTACGTAACGATACTATCGTGTCAATGGCAGGCCATCATTTATACCTATGAAAACAACGATTACCGCATTTAACGGCTTGCCGCTTGCCCTGACTACGGCCGGGCTACTCTACATAGCCGGGCAAACGGTTCAGCCCATAACCAGTTCATCTACCCAGTATGAACCTTCCGGGACAAACAAGGGCCATCAGTACAGCGTAGTGGCCAGCGACGACTCTGCCCAGAAACTATATCTGCCCGATGACCTGGAGGCTACGCTATGGGCCGAAGCGCCCATGTTTTATAACCCGACCAACATGGACATCGACGCCAAAGGACGGGTCTGGGTTACCGAAGCCGTAAACTACCGTAAATTTAACAACAAGCCCGAAGAACGGCTAGACCACCCGGAAGGCGAACGGGTCATGATTTTGGAAGATACCAACGGCGATGGAAAAGCTGATGCCAGCAAGGTGTTTGTGACCGATCCTGATCTGGTGTCGCCCCTCGGCATTGCCGTCATTGGCAACAAAGTCATTGTATCCTGCTCGCCCAATATAGTGGTGTACACTGACGAAAATGGCGACGATAAGCCCGACAAAAAAGAAGTGATGCTCACAGGCTTTGGGGGGTTGGATCACGACCATGCCCTGCATGCGGTGGTAGCCGGTCCCGATGGCAAATATTATTTCAATACGGGCAATGCCGGGCCACACATCGTAACAGATCGCGATGGGTGGACATTACGTTCCGGAAGTTTGTACGTTGGCGGAACGCCTTACAACAAAGTAAACCACGGCAACCAGGTCAGCGACGACGGACGAGTCTGGACGGGAGGAATGGCGCTGCGCATCAACCCCAATGGGTCGGGCCTGAAAGTGATGGGCCATAACTTCCGCAACAACTACGAAACGGCGTTGGACTCCTATGGCAACATGTGGCAGAATGACAATGACGACCAGGTGGTGGCCTGCCGCACAAGCTGGCTTATGGAAGGGGGTAATGCCGGTTACTTCAGCAACGACGGAACCCGCTACTGGCAGGGCGACCAGCGCCCCGGCCAGCCAATTCCGGTGGCCCACTGGCATCAGGAAGATCCGGGCGTGATGCCCGCCGGCGATATTACGGGAGCTGGTTCGCCCACGGGTATGGTTATGTACGAGGGCGATCAGCTAGGTTCTCAGTATCGGGGCATGCTGCTTAGCGCCGAAGCGGGGCGGAACGTGATTTTCGCGTACAAGCCTGAACCGTGGGGTGCGGGCTACCGGATGCCGAGAACCGACCTCATCAGTACGTTTCCAAAAGTCGATGAAAATTACAAATGGAACGACGTAGATACCGACACGCGTAAGTGGTTCCGGCCGAGCGACGTAGCGGTAGGAACGGACGGGTCGCTCTACATTGCCGACGGGTATGATCCCGTGGTGGGTGGTCACCAGATGCAGGATCACAAAGGGTACGGACGGATCTACCGAATTACGCCCAAAGGCAAAAAACTAAGCCCGCCTAAAATTGACCTGCGAACCACAGACGGCCAGATCGCTGCGCTGCTCAATCCCGCCGTAAACGTGAGGGCGCTTGGTTTCGAAGCGCTGAAAGAACAGGGCGAGGAAGTCGTTGAACCCGTGATGGCTTTGCTGTCATCGCCGAACCTCTATCACCGGGCGCGGGCCATCTTCCTGATGGCACACCTGGGCGCCGAAGGGCAGTTTGAGGTGGAGCGGTTGCTGAAGGCCAGCGATGCATCCACACGTATAGCAGCACTGCGGGCGCTACGTAGTATAACGCCCGAAAACTCCAAAGCAATAAAGGCGCTGACGGCTTCGCAGAAAGCCCTGTTACCGCTGTTGGGTAATCTGTCCACCGATCCGAGTGCGGCCGTTCGTCGTGAAGTGGCCATTGCTCTGCGCGACGTGCCTTATGCTGACTGTCGCTATATGCTCATGAACCTGGTCAATCGATACGATGGGCAGGATCGCTACTACCTGACTGCACTGACTCAGGCAGCCGATGGCAAGGAAGAAAACCTTTTTGCCGACCTGCGCCCTACAATTCCGGCCGACCCTATTGAATGGAACCAGCAAACGGCCAATCTCATGTGGGCGCTACATCCCGCTTCGGCGGCCATGCTGCTGAAAAAGCGGGCCGAGGCTCAGCAACTCACTGCCGATGCCCGCAGGCAGGCAGTAGTAGCCCTGGGGTTCATTAAGAATGTTAATGCGGCCAAGGCCATGGTTGAGCTGACCAAATCACCCGACAAAGACATTGCCGACCTGTCTAATTACTGGACGGGTTTCCGGCGCGGAAATGATTGGGCAACGCTACTTGATTGGGAGCAACTCATGCCAACCAAGGTATCGGCTAGTGAACAAAAGATGCTGGCTAAACGGCAGGTACTGCTGGATGAATACAAAACAGATGCTGAGAAAAGGAAGGTGGCGCTTGAAATGGCCCGCGATGTAGATGGCGCAAAGGTGTTGGTAGGGTTAGCGGCCGACGGAAAACTTTCCGATGTGCTCATAAAAGCCGTGTCGCCAACGATTCTGAAAAATCCGGATCAGACCGTGCGAACAATGGCACAAGAGTATTTTGCGGCAAAAAAAGAAGTGGAAGTAGCTAAGCCTGCAAAAGTTGAACCAGTCAGGGTTGAGAAGGTGGAACCAGCCCACGTTGAAGTTGCCCGGGCTGAGCCAGTTAAGAAAAACGAGCCCGTTGTAGAAACCAACGCGAGCCCTGTTGTGCCCCCGATGGGAGTGCCAACCGTGGTGCCAACAAGGAGCAGCAGTAATGGGAGTGGGTTAGTTATTGATCAGATTGCGGCTTTAACAGGAAACGAGAAAACGGGTCAGGCCGTGTTTAAGTCGTCCTGTGCGACCTGTCACCGGCATAACAGGCTGGGTAACGATGTTGGGCCGGAACTTACCTACATCCATCAGAAATTCGACAAAAATGCTTTATTAGACGCCATCCTGAATCCCAGTGCGGCCATAGCTTTTGGCTACGAACCGTGGATGTTAACAACCAAAACAGGGCAGACTTACCATGGCTTTTTAGTGAGCGATGGGGAGCATTCGGTCGTAATCAAAGGTGTAACCGGCCAGAAACATACCATCCCAACGGGCGACGTTGTCTCGCGTCGGCAATTCAGAAACAGTCTCATGCCTAGCCCCGCATCAATGGGCCTGAAACCACAGCAAATTGCCGACCTGACCGCCTTTCTGTTAAAGCAATAAGGTTGCTCAACTGGCTAAACGCACATAGTGAGTGCATAACCGGTCATTGAAAGTTTCAGGTAGAAAAATTTGAGCAACACAAGAAAGCCTGACCAGAACGTTCTGGTCAGGCTTTCTTGAAGATGGTTTAAACAGAATTATAGATTGCGTGCCGTGTTACATCAGACAATCGCGTCGATCAGGGCGGTAACGATGGACACGACGAAACTAAAGAGTAACGCAGCAATGAAGCCGTTTACGTGGAAGTGCGGGACGAGATAATCGGTTAAATACACCATTAAGACGTTGATCACTAGTAGGAATAAACCCAGCGTAATAACCGTGATGGGAATGGTGAGTACCGTTAGAATCGGCTTGATGAAGGCGTTGAGTAAGCCTAGCACAATGGCAACGATTAGATACGTAGTAGCACCGCCCGAAACGGAGATACCGGGAATAAACAAACTGGCGACGTAAACGGCGACGGCACTGATAAGAATGCGGATGATTAAACCCATGTCGATGTTGGTTTAGTGAACAGGTGAACTTCAGAGACACCAACAACCGACATTCTGCTTTGTTTAAGTCTTATTTCGCGTGTCGGCTCTGTAATACGGCTGTAATGTCGTCTAGGTCCATATTTTTCTCTTCCAGCAAGACCAGAAAGTGAAACAGCAGATCGGCTGCTTCGCCCCGGAACAGGTCGTCGTTGCTGTCTTTCGCTTCGATTACCAACTCAACGGCTTCCTCGCCTACCTTTTGCGCAATCTTGTTGAGTCCTTTTTTGAATAGCGATGCCGTGTACGACGTATCGGATGGGTTGACTTTCCGG
>JAQBNX010000077.1 GCA_028288385.1 Spirosoma sp. | reverse complement strand
TTGTGGGGTATGGTGAGCAAAAAAAGGAAACCGTTACCGGTTCGGTCGCTACCGTAAAGGGAAACGAATTGATCAAATCCCCCGCGGTCAACCTAAGTAACTCTATTGCGGGCCGGATGCCGGGCGTTATTGCCACAAACAACAGTGGTGAGCCCGGCTACGATGGTGCTGCCATCAGGATTCGTGGTAACAACACGCTGGGGAATAACGACGCCCTGATCGTTATTGACGGAGTTCCGGCTCGTGCCGGGGGTATTGACCGCCTAAACCCAGCCGACATTGAGAGTATCTCGGTGCTGAAAGATGCCTCTGCGGCTATTTACGGGTCACGAGCTGCCAACGGTGTAATTCTGGTAACCACGAAGCGGGGCAAAACCGGGAAACCGGAGCTTTCTTACAGCTTTAACCAGGGTTTTGGCCAGCCAACGGTGATTCCTAAAATGGCTAATGCGTCTGAGTACGCTCAGTTGAACAATGAAATCAACCTGTATAACCTGCCCTCCCAGTATTGGAAAGACGCCAATGTAGCTTTCAATACCACCGGCACGTACACCCGCCCCGACAATGGAGCCGTTGCCAAAGCGGCTTTTACGCCCGATGATATAAAGAAGTTCAACGATGGGTCTGATCCCTGGGGGCACCCTAATACCGACTGGTTTGGTGCGGCCCTCAAAACCTGGTCGCCACAGTCCCGGCATACGCTGCAACTGGTGGGTGGTTCGGAGAATGTTAAATACCTAACATCGGTCAATTACCAGAATCAGGATGCCTATTACAAAAATTCGGCTACGGGATACAAGCAGTATGACTTCCGCCTGAACCTGGATGCCAAAGTCAGCAAGTACATCAATCTGGTAACGGGCGTTGTCGGTCGTCAGGAAAACCGCTTCTTCCCGACGGTAGGTGCCGGCGCTATTTTCCGGATGCTAGAGCGCGGTTATCCAAACAAACCGGCTTTCTGGCCCAATGGACTGCCTGCTCCGGATATTGAAAACGGCCAGCAGCCCGTACTGGTAACAACCAGCGCCACGGGTTATGACCGGGACACCCGGTATTACCTGCAAAGCAATGCTAGTGTGAATATCACCAACCCCTGGGTGGCAGGCCTGAAACTGACGGCCAGTGTAGCCTTGGATAAGTATATTCAGCAGGGTAAACGCTGGCAGACGCCCTGGTTTGTGTATAGCTGGGATTACACATCCTACGATGCAAACAAGGAACCTGTTCTTCAGCGGGTGCAGAAAGGCCCAGCCCAGTCTACCCTTAACCAGTACACGAACGATCAGTTCAACTCACTGCTGTCAGGTATCCTGTCTTACGACCGTACTTTCGCCGGTAATCACGCTATTACCCTGCTGGCGGGTATTACCAAAGAGCAATCCAATTCAAACGGATTCTCGGCCTTCCGTCAGTACTACAACTCCACGGCTATTGACCAGCTATTTGCTGGTAGCCAGACGCAGCAGGTGGCTAACACAACCGCTGCCTGGCAACGGGCTCGCATGAGTTACTTTGGCCGGGCCGCGTACAACTACAAAGAAAAGTACCTGGCTGAATTCCTGTGGCGGTACGATGGTTCGTACATGTTCCCCCGCTCCAGCCGCTGGGGCTTCTTTCCCGGTGTAACGGCGGGCTGGCGTATCTCGGAAGAAGATTTCTTCAAGAAGACACTTCCAGCAGTAAGCTCCCTGAAACTGCGGGCATCCTGGGGCCAGTTGGGTAACGACCAGGTTTACTTCAACGGTAACCTGCGCGAGTACGACTACCTGCCTACCTACGCTTACGGTGACCCCGCCAACTCAAGCTGGGGGTACGTAATTAATAATCAGGTATCTCAAACGCTCTATGAGAACGGCGTACCTAACACGTCCCTAACCTGGGAGGTTGCTAACAATGCCGACATTGGGCTAGAAGGCTCCCTACTAAATGGCAAGGTCTTCTTTGAATTTGACGTATTCCAGAACAAGCGGTCGAACATCCTGTGGCGCAAGAGCGCTTCCATTCCGCAAACGACTGGAGCTACCCTGCCCGCTACTAACATTGGTAAGGTAACAAACAGGGGTTATGAATTCCGGGTTGGCTACAACGGACAGGTCGGTGAGCTGAAGTATAACGTCAGCGTGAATGGTGGCTACGCCAAGAACCAGATCACTTTCTGGGACGAAACACCGGGCGCTCCTGAATGGCAGCGTTCTACGGGTAAGCCTATTCCAAGTAACGTTAACGATCCAAACCAAGCCAATGGCACGCTCCTGTACCAGTACGATGGTATTTTTGCTACCCAGCAGGATATCACCGATAACAAGCTGGATTACAGTGGAGTAGGTGCCAGCCTGCTACGTCCCGGCGACATGAAGCTGAAAGATATCAACGGTGACGGCAAAATAAATGGTGACGACCGGGTACGGGCTGACCGCAACAACCAGCCCCGTTTCCAGGGTGGTTTGAACGCCGGAGTTCGGTATAAAAACTTCGACTTGAGCGTGCTGTTCCAGGCATCGACTGGTGGCCAGATCTTCCTGCAAACAGAGTCGGGCACGATTGGTAACTTCCTGCAATACAGCTACGACCACCGCTGGACTGTGGATAATCCAAGCACCGTTGATCCCCGCATTGTAGACCGCAGCAACCAGTACTTCTCCAATGGTACCAGCTACTGGCTAAGAAGTACGGACTACATCCGTCTTAAAAACCTGGAGTTAGGTTATACCCTGCCGAATATTATTGGCAATAAAATTGGGCTGAGTAACCTGCGGGTGTACGTAAACGGACTGAACCTGGCTACCTACGCACCGGCTATGAAAGGCATCTTCGATCCCGAATCCACTAGCAGCAGCGGACAGTATTACCCACAGGCACGGGTTATCAACACGGGCGTAACAGTAAGTTTTTAAATGATTAATCAGACTAGTATGAATTATATAGCAAAGTGTCTATCGTTTGGCCTGCTATTGGGTACAACGATGATCGCCTGCAACAGCGATTTCCTGGACACACAACCCCTCGACAAGGTATCGGGCGATGCCGTCTGGGCCGATCGCGCCCTCTCCGAAGCCTTCGTAACGGATGTATATAACGGCATTCGGGACGGTCTATTGGATCAGATGAGTTTTGACTGCCAAACGGATAATGCCCTGTACAGCTTCGGTAAGCAGGACGTAAACGAAGCAAACGTTACCCCTTCCAATACAGGAACGGTGAAAAGTACTATGGAATGGGGAACCGTATACGCTCGTATTCGGTCGGCTAACATCGCCCTGGCGAAGTTAGCTAAGCCTGCGTTTGACAACTCTGGTGATCTGGCTGGCCGGATGCGCGGTGAAATGTACTTTATGCGCGGTTACTTCTATAACCAGTTGCTGCGTTATTACGGAGCAATCCCCATTATCAAAAAGCCATACACGCTGGATGAACCCGAATTCACCGTTGCCCGGAATACCTATGCGGAATGCGTCGATGCCATTGTTAGCGACCTAGATTCAGCGGCTGCACTGCTCAAAGGCCGGAATATGGCCGCGGGCCGCGCTACTCTGGGTGCCGCTCTGGCCCTTAAGTCTCGGGTGCTGTTGTATGCTGCCAGTGACCTACATGACATTCCAACGGCCAAAGCCAAGTCGAGTGTGATTGCCAGTTTTGACAAGCCCGAACTGTTGGGCTACGTGAGTGGTGACCGGATAGCCCGCTGGCAGAAAGCGAAGGATGCCGCTAAAGCCGTTATGGACCTGAACCAGTACGGCTATAAACTAAACCTAACGGCTCCTGTAACACCGGCCGAAGGGCAGCAGAACTACGTTAACCTGTCGCTGTCACAAAACGGGGGTGAAGCAGATGGCATTTTCCTGAAATACTACATTCGGGCATCGGCTGACGACTGGGGTTCCTGGTTCCCGCGTAATAACCAGCCCAATGGCTACCACGGCTGGACGTCCACTGAGCCAACGCAGCAGATGGTGGATAACTACGAGATGATGGATGGTACCAAGTTCGACTGGAATAACCCTGTCCATGCCGCGTCACCGTATGAAAACCGCGATCCCCGTTTCTATGCCTCTATCCTGTATGATGGTGCTCAGTGGAAACCCCGCACGCCCGATGGCGCCGGGATTGATCCTTACGGCCAGATTCAAATGGGCGAATACGAAGTTGGCAGTGCCGCTAATCCAACCAAGTTTTCGGGCCTGGACACGCGTAACAGCACCATCGAGAACTGGAACGGTACCTGGACGGGCTATGCCATCCGTAAGTTTTTCAATACGGATGTGTCTATCGTAGATCAGAATATCCGCCAGGAAATTCCTTCCATCCAGATTCGGTTTACGGAAGTTGTGTTCAACTACGCTGAAGCCTGTTTGATGCTGGGTCAGGAAGCCGAAGCGAAAAAATGGATCAATGCCGTTCGGTTCCGGGTGGGCATGCCTGCCATCACCGAAACGGGTTCTGCTTTGATAGCCCGTTATCAGAACGAGCGGAACGTAGAGATGTTCCTGGAGGATCAGCGCTTCTACGATGTTCGCCGTTGGATGATTGCCCCCGCCGTACTTGGCCAGCAAGCCCGTATTGTTGCTATCACGGGTAAACTTAAACCGGGTAAGACGGTCACAACCTACAAATACAGCACGGATAACTACACCTACTCGTATAAGGTCCAGGATTTGGGAACGGGAAAGGAAAACCGGAAGTGGAACGATAAGATTTACTTCCTGCCCATAAGCCGAGACGAGATAAACCGGAATAATAAACTAGTCCAAAACCCGGGTTATCAGTAGGGACTGAAACAGCAGTTCTTTTATCAAAAATGCCAGTGCTCATGTGTACTGGCATTTTTGGTTTCAATTTGTTTGCCCAAACCCGTTTAGTAATGAAATCAACCCTGTTTTTAATAGCACTAAGCGTAGTGGCTCATTGCGCCAGCCAGGCACAGACGCCCGACATAATTCGGATAAAAGGCGGGGTTGGTGGCGAAAAATCGGCCCCCTTCAACGCTCGGTACCGCTACGGTCAGTTTCACCCGGGACGGATATTGTATGTCAATGGGACGACTGCTACAGCCAGGCTCAACTATAACATCCTGCTGGGCGAAATGCAGTTTATCGACTCACGTGGCGATACGCTGGCGCTGGCCGATGAATTTTTGCTTAAGCAGATTCAGATAGACCAGCCGACGCGGCAGGATGTTTACTGTTTTGATCTGAAGAGGGGTTACCTCCAGCTTCTTGAAGACTTTAATGGAATAAAACTGGCCGAAAAGCAAGGCTTGAAAATGGCGAAAAGGGAAAAACAGGGTGGATATGGCCAATCAACCGGTTCGTCGGCTATTACTACGTATCAGTTTTATTCGTCTGGCAGCACATCGGTCAGTAAACTAGAGGGGCAGGGCGATTTGGTGTTAATTAAAGCTAAAACGTATTTTATTGTTGATCAGAATAACCGTTCCTACCCCGCTAACAGAGCCAGTATACTAAAAGTATTTGCCAAGCAACGTGAACAGGTAAACGCCTACCTAACGAGCGAATCTATTGATTTCAGCCGGGAAGATAGCCTGAAGAAACTGCTCAGCTACTGCAGCGAATTGTTGTAAATTACCGCTTTGTTTTCTTTCCGATTTCTCTTTTTATGAAATTGACTGTTCGTTTTTTGTGTAATTGCCTGGCCATGCTGCTGATAGGTTGGTTTGTCAGTAGCTGTGGAAAGAAATCGGCTGCTGATGAGCAAAAAGCCACAACCACCAGTGCTCCACCACTGTTTACGCTCCTTTCTCCCGATCAGACCGGCGTTACGTTTGCCAACAACCTTATTGAAGGACTGAATACCAACGTCCTGATGTACGAGTATTTCTACAATGGCGCGGGAGTGGCGGTAGGTGACCTCAACGGCGACGGTCTGGATGATCTTTACTTCAGTGCCAACATGGCACCCAACCAGTTATACCTCAATAAAGGCGGGATGAAATTTGCCGATGTGACCGCTGCGGCAGGCGTGGCCGGACACGACGGTCCCTGGAAAACCGGTGTGTCGATGGCCGATGTGAACGGAGACGGGCGACTCGATATCTACGTATGCCATTCGGGCAGCGTACGTCCCGAAAACCGGGTACCGGAATTATTTATTAACGATGGTCCCGATGCAAACGGCATACCTCACTTCACGAACCGGGCCGGTGAATACGGGTTGGATAAACCCGCCCAGACAACGCAGGTGGTATTTTTCGACTACGACCGCGATGGCGACCTGGACATGTTTCAACTCAACCACAATCCCCGGCTGCTGCCCATTCTCGACGTAACGGCTACGACCGCTTTAATGAAGCAGCCCAGTGCCGAAATTGGGGTTCGGTTGTACCGCAATACGCGTAATAAGTTTGAGGACGTAACAGATCGGTCAGGAATCAGTAGTTCAGTCCTGACGTATGGACTTGGCGTGGGAACGGCGGATCTGAATGCCGATGGCTGGCCTGATCTGTACGTATCCAATGACTATGGTGTGCCGGACTACCTGTATCTGAACAACAAAAACGGAACGTTCTCCAACGCATTGAAATCCAGTGTTGCTCATATATCTAATTTTTCGATGGGCAATGCCGTCGCTGATGTCAATAACGATGCCCGCCCCGACATTCTGACCCTCGATATGCTACCCGAGGACAATCGGCGGCAAAAATTATTGATGGCGCCTGACAATTATGAAAAATACGCACTTAGTGTGGAGTCGGGTTTTCATCACCAGCATATGCGCAACATGCTGCAGGTTAGCAATGGCGATGGTACCTTTCGTGAGGTAGGACAACTGGCCGGAATTTCCAATACCGACTGGAGTTGGGCACCCCTCTTTGCTGATTACGACAACGATGGCTGGAAAGACCTCTACGTAACTAACGGCTATGTGCGCGACTACACGAACCAGGACTTCCTTAAATACATGGCCGACTTCATGCACAACCGGCCAACGAACCCCACTCGGGAAGACGTGCTGGGACTCGTGCACCAAATGCCGTCATCAAACGTAGCGAATTATGTCTTCCGCAACCAGGGCGAGAAGAGCGGAGAAGTTAGCTTTGAAAATACTGGGGCGGCCTGGGGACTCACGCAGGTCTCCAACAGCACCGGCGCTGCCTACGCCGATCTCGATAACGACGGCGATCTGGACTTAATCACCAACAACACCAATCAGGCGGCTTTTATCTTTCGAAACGAAGCCAGCACGCGGCACAACCACCACTACCTGGCCCTCAAACTGGTGGGTGCCGGGGCCAATACGCAGGGAGTTGGCGCTAAAGTGACGCTTTATCGAGCCGGCAAGCAACAATACGAGGAACAGATGCCAACCCAGGGCTACCAATCGAGCGTGTCGCCCCGAATGCACTTTGGGTTGGGTACAGATGCACAAATTGACTCAATGCGAGTCGTTTGGCCAACCGGCAAACAGCAGTTGCTCACCAACATAAAAGCCGACCAGCTACTGACCGTACGCGAAATGGATGCTCGCGCTACGTACCGGGCTCCCAGGGCTGCCCATGCCTTGTTTCGCGAAACGAAATCACCGCTGCCTTACGCCCAACCAAAGACAACAACTAACGATTTCAAGCGGCAGCCGTTGCTGGTCAATGCGCAGTCATTTAGTGGTCCGTGCATGGCCAAGGCCGATATTAACGCCGATGGTCGCGAGGATGTTTTTGTGGGCGGTGGCAGCGGACAGGCCGGGGGTGTTTATCTTCAGCAGGAGTCAGGCCAATTCAGTCGTCTGCCGCAAGCAACGTTCGAAGCCGACAAAGCAAGCGAAGACACAGACGCTATTTTCTTTGATGCCAATGCCGATGGTTTTCCAGACCTCTACGTATGCAGTGGCGGCTACGGGGATTTCCAACCCGACGACCCGCGCCTACAGGACCGGCTGTACCTGAACGATGGCAAAGGACAATTCACTAAAAGCCCCGCTGCCTTACCCGTGATGCGGACCAGCACAAGCTGCGCGCGGGTTGCCGACATCAACGGCGATGGCCACCCTGATTTGTTCGTGGGCGGGCGCGTGGTGCCGGGCCGCTATCCCGAAGCGCCCCGCAGCTACCTGCTCGTCAACGACGGAAAGGTGAAAGGCGGCCAGCCGACCTTCAGTGATCAGACGGCCCGATTGGCTCCGATGCTGAGCCAGATCGGGATGGTGACAGACGCAGCCTGGACCGACCTTAACAACGACCGTAAGCCTGAACTGGTGGTGGTAGGTGAGTGGATGCCGGTTACCGTACTGGGTCTGACCAACGGAGCCCAGTTAACTGATCAGACCGCTAAGTTCCTCGGAAAACAATACAGTGGCTGGTGGAACAAACTGCTCGTCGATGACCTCAATGGAGATGGGAGACCCGATCTGGTGGTGGGCAATCAGGGCCTGAATACCCAATGCCGGGCTAGTGAACAGGAACCCGCTGAAATGGTCTACAAAGACTTTGATAATAATGGCAAAATAGACCCCGTGCTCTGCCTGTATGTGCAGGGCAAATCCTATCCGCACGCCACCCGCGATGAACTGCTTGATCAGATTGGGATGTTACGTAAACGCTTTACCAATTACGATACCTACTCCAACGCTACACTGACCGACGTATTCACGGCTGATGAGTTACACGATGCCAAGAAATTGACTGCAAACCTGTTTAGAACGACCGCTTTCCTGAGCACACCCGCTGGTAAATTAGCAGAAACACCTCTGCCCATGGCCGCACAGGTAGCACCCGTTTTCACGCTGACCACGCTGGACTACGACCACGATGGCCACAAAGACCTGCTGCTCTGCGGCAACACGACACAGGCCAGACTGCGCTTCGGCCGTTCGGATGCCAACCAGGGCGTATTGCTGCGGGGCGATGGCCGGGGTGGGTTTTCGGCTGTGCCACCGGTCCAAACCGGGTTTCACCTGGCTGGCGACGTTCGCAGCGTTCTGTCAATGGGTAATACGTTGCTCATCGGTATCAATCAGCAGGCCATTCGGGCGTATCAGCCGGTAAAGTAAATTAGGTAAACACCAAAAGGTCCCCGGCCCCTGACGAATCAGGGGCCGGGGACCTTTTGGTTTAGCCAGCTAGTTCAGGCCTCACTTCTCTCTGATTTTGTTTCCCGCCTAATAGGCTATAACGACTAACCGTAAGAGTGCTTTCCCGGGCATTCTGCTAAAAGTAGGCTGGTCTTATTCGGGTTAATTATCCGGTAGCTCCGTGCAGTCATCCAGTAAATAAATTGATGCAGAGATGGAAGGCATTATCATGTAGTAAAGCCCCGTATCGACTAATACAATAGTCTAAACCTTATTCACTGTTACGTACCCGAAAAAGAATTTCGCCCAACAATCTGAAACCAACTCATCTAAAGCGATAGC